>JAPKCH010000032.1 GCA_026421185.1 Dehalococcoidia bacterium
TCTCAATTCTGAGTATTCGATGTAGAAAGTAATTTGGAGCCTATCAGTGTTGGCAGTCGTACGATCGCTAACTGATCATCTCGTTAAACGTGCAAGTCACACTAGCTGCGGCGCGGCGTGTTTCGTTCTTTTGAATCTAACACGATGGTGAATGGTCCAGAGTTTTCAAGTTCGATTTTCATTGAAGCGCCGAAAACACCGGTCTCTACTGGCAGCTCGCTGTGAAGCTTGAACGAGTCAACGATTTGATCGAACATCGGTTGAGCTTGCTCAGGCCGCGCAGCATCTGTGAAACCCGGGCGTCTGCCTTTGCGAGTCGAGGCGTACAAGGTGAATTGACTGACCAGTAGCAGTCCGCCTTCGACGTCTTTCACTGACCGATCAAATCCTGAGTCGCCAGATTCCTCTGGGAAGATTCGCATATTCAGAGTTTTGTCGACGATGTACTGAATATCATCTGCGGTGTCATCGTGAGTGATCCCGATCAGCAAGCACAAACCGAGCTCAATCGAACCTACTATTTCACCGGAGACGCTGACAGAGGCTCGGTTGACCCGTTGAATTACGGAACGCATTATCGGAAGGAACCTTAGTGAGTGTGGCTTCCGGCGCCATGCGAGTGACTGGATCCGTCACTGCTTTCGGAGGAAGCAGACGATGACGACGAGTCGGAAGAAGACGATGACGACGAGTCGGAAGCAGACGATAACGACGAGTCGGAAGAAGATGAACTCGATGAATCAGAGTCTGACTCATTGCTTGAACTACTCGACGAGCTATTGTTCTGCTTGCTGCCAGAGCTTGATCCTGAACCGTAGTCGGTTGTGTAGAAACCTGAACCTTTATAGATAACAGTTGGTGCTGATATTTGGCGCTTTGATGGACTACCGCAAGTTGGACAGTCAGCTCCTGGATCCACGCTGAATTTTTGGATTATCTCGAAGATATGGGCGTTATCGGCACACTTGTAAACGTAAGTTGGCATCTTTTATTTAAGCTTGGTAATCACACACAAAAGCGAGCTAGGAAGCACTCTCTAGATTTTCTATATTCTGATTTTATACGAGAGAAGCAAGAATATACCGAGGAGTTAGCTCATCATCCACATCTTTGAACTCGTCGGGAGTAGATCGCCGGTTGATTCCAGTCGTGACGACTGCGGAATCAATACCGACATTATTGGCTCCGGCGATATCGGTTTCGAGTTGATCACCGATCATGACTGCATGGTTAGTGCCCGCACGCACCACTGCAGCAGTGAAAATCGGCGAGTACGGCTTGCCTAACTTGGATGCGATGAGTTTGTCGTGTGATCCATGCAGTCGAACTAGCGCTTGCTCCAGAATGTCTACGAACGCTGCAGCACCGAATCCGAAATTGGATGGTCCATTTGGATAAATGAAATCCGGATTCGGAAGAACGAGCCGAACAGGATTATTTTCCTGAAATCTTCTACTAAACAAGGCCAAAAGGTTTTCGAGAGTAGATTCCCAATCATGAGGACCACTATGACCCAATATCACTACATCGGGTTCAATATCTCCAGCTAGCTCGACTAGTTTTGCTCCAGACGCTATAGCGTAGTCTTTGGAATCTTGTGTACCTAGTACTAGCGTCGAACTGCCTCGTAAATCATGTTCTTCGTAATACTCAGCGATTAGTGAACCTGAATTAATGATTCGATCAACTGGAATGTTGAAACCTGTCGCAGCGAAAGTTTTGACTCTGGATTCGAGTGATACCGATGCATCGTTGGTCACAACGAAGTAATTCACGATATTGGCATTCATTCGATCTATAAGATCGATGGCTCCGGGAAGAGCATTTACACCGTCAATGAGCACGCCAAACGAGTCGAAAAACAGAGCATCGTACTGCTTGATCAACGAACTTACATTTGTTTGAGTAGGAATCGCCAATGCTTAGTCGGAAGTCGCTAACGTGAAGCCGTTTTTCCACGCGTCATCGGCATCGACGAGAGGCGTAGATATCGAGTCTCCGAATGACAGCGAGTCCCCACCAACCGAGCCGATTAGCGTCATAGGTACATTGAGAGCGCTGGTGATATCTTTGAGCTTGCTAAGATTCTCAGGCGAAAGACTGACGAGGATTCGTGATTGTGTTTCACCGAACATAGCGGCATCCCAGCGTTCTCCAGGAGCTTCAGTAATTGAAGCGCCAATACCACCGATGATCGCACTTTCTGCGATAGCAATGGCAAGACCACCATCAGAGACATCGTGCCCAGAGGCGATTAGGTCACTAGCAATTGCATCTCGACAGACTGTCTGAGTGCGGATTTCTAGATCAAGATCAAGAGCTGGCTGCCCTTCGACCTTGCCGTGGATTAGGTCAAGGTATTCGCTAGCTGCAAGTCCATCGATTCCGTCCCATGTTGAGTCAGTTCCTAATAGGACGATTGCATCGCCTTCAGTTTTGAACGCTACCGTGGCGTGTTTTTCAACGTCTTCGAGTAGCCCCAGCGATCCGATGATTGGAGTTGGGTAAATGTCTTTACCGGAAGATTGGTTGTACATGCTGGCGTTTCCACTAACAATGGGAATACCGAATGCTTCAGCGGCTCGGCTCATTCCAGCGATGGATTCCGTGAGCTGGAACTGCACATCAGCTGTCTCGGGATTTCCGAAGTTGAGTCCGTCAGTCAGTGCAACTGGCTCTGCACCTGTTACCGATAGGTTCCTACAGGCTTCGGCAACTGCTATTGCGGTACCGATTTCTGGGTCGAGATAACAAATACGACCATTGCAGTCGGTAGAAACGGCGATCCCTCGCTTAGATCCTTTAAGTCGTAGGACAGCGGCGTCTCCGCCTGGTTCCACTACCGTGTTCGTCTGAACGTGATAATCGTACTGACGGTAGATCGGGAAGCGGGATGCAATGTTCGGTGCTGCAAGCATCTTCAGAAGCAAAGTTGACGGTGATTCCGCAGGCACTGGAATCGCTGAAAGATCGGCGTCCTGTAGATCTGTCAGCCACTGTGGTTTTACACCAGTGAACTTGTATTCAGGTGCATCAGTGAGGGTAATAACTGGGGTCGAGGTCACCAGTTCCCCTTTGTCGAAGATACGAACGTTTTCTCCGAGTTCGAATTCGCCAATTACTGTGGCATCGAGGTCCCATTTTTCAAATAGATCGAATACCGGACCTTCTTCTCCTGGGGTAACAGCCAGAAGCATTCGTTCTTGAGATTCCGAAAGCATCACTTCGTAAGGTGTCATGCCCTGTTCGCGTCTAGGTACTTTGTCGATAAGCAACTTCAGGCCCATACTTGAGCGTTCAGCCATTTCGATTGCAGCTGAAGTGATACCAGCGGCACCACAGTCCTGTAACCCAACGACACCTGGAAGATCGAGTGATTCGATACATGCTTCGATAAGCACTTTTTCAAGGAACGGGTTTCCTACCTGAACGGCCGATCGCATTTCTGCTTGCTCTTCGAACGATCGTGAAGCCAATCCAGAAGCTCCGTGAATACCATCACGACCTGTGTCTGCTCCAACCAAAAGAAGCAAGTCACCCGGTTCTTTCGCCGAGGCACTTGCCATCTTACCGTCTTCGATTAATCCCACACACATGGCGTTGACGAGCGGATTGCCTTTGTAGGAATCCGAGAAAAATATTTCGCCGCCGACATCAGGAATTCCGATGCAGTTACCGTAGGACGAAATTCCCCCAATGACGCCGTTCATCAAATACCGAGTACGAGCGTCGTCTGGTTGTCCGAATCGAAGTGAGTTGAGCAGGGCAATAGGTCGGGCACCCATGGCGAATATGTCACGAATAATTCCACCTACACCTGTTGCAGCTCCTTCGAATGGCTCGACAGCGGATGGGTGGTTGTGCGATTCGATTTTGAAACAGACTGAGAGACCATCACCAAGGTCGATAACCCCAGCGTTTTCAGCACCGGGTGCAACCAGTAGACGCTCGGAAGAAGCGGGTAGGGTGCGAAGAAGTGCTTTGGTGTGCTTGTATCCGCAGTGCTCAGACCACAGCGCACCGAACAATCCTAGTTCCAGTGGCTCTGGTTCTCTGCCGAGGCGATCAATAATCGCTTCGTATTCATCACGACTAAGAGCGATTTCGTCGAGTGTTTCCTGGCTGACCGTCATGGGTAATTCGTTCCGTTTACTGAATTGCTTTTAGGAAATAACTGAGATTGTTATTACGCCAGAGTTGTGACGATGTTTTCGATCATCGATGTGAAGATTACGTTTCCATCGTCGCCACCGATGAGCTTCTCAGAGGCCTTTTCAGGGTGAGGCATCATTCCCATAACGTTTCCGCGTTCATTGATGATTCCGGCGATGTTATTGATCGATCCGTTTGGATTGATCGCAGGCGTAATGTTGCCGTCTGTGTCGGCGTATCTGAATATGACCTGCCCGTTGTCCTCGAGCTGTTTGATCGTTGCGGAGTCTGCTTGATAATTGCCTTCACCGTGGGACATTGGAATGTGGAGTATTTGTCCTGCAGTGGCGGTTGAGGTAAACATCGTTGAAGGATTCTCAACCTTGAGGTCGGTCCAGATACACCTGAATTCAAGGTGGTCATTGCGCATGAGGACGCCTGGGAGGAGACCTGATTCACAGAGAACTTGGAATCCATTGCAAATTCCGATTACCGGTCCACCCTTGTTGGCGAAGTTACGGACTGCTTCCATGACGGGCGAGAAACGGGCGATGGCTCCGCATCGTAAAAAATCACCGTATGAGAAACCACCGGGAAGCACGATTGCATCATACTGATCGAGTTTCTCATCACCATGCCATATGTACTCGGCATCTTGTCCCAAGACTCCGTTCACGGCGTAATGGGTGTCTTTTTCGCTCCAAGTACCGGGGAACACAACAATCCCGAACTTCAATTTAGGCGCTCCATTGCTGGAAAGTGATGGGAGTAAAGGAATCCTGTAGATCGATTAGCGGTCTGACTATATTGTCGTCTCTCCCGACCTTAAAATCACGGCTCTAGTTCGTCATTTTGTTAACTAGATGTGAAATTAACCACTTCCAGTTGAGGCGTGATATCGGGTTGATTTTGGCCAAACAAAAACACCTCGGAATAATTTACCGAGGTGCTATAACGATCGTACCGAAGCTTGAAAAAGTTCGGCGAACGACTACATGTTCTTTAAAGTTGCCTTCACACTCTTACGGCGTTTTCCAGCTGCAGTCTTCTTGCGAGTGATGGAAGGTGGCTCGAAATGCTGACGTCGTCGAGCCTCAGAAATAATTGATTCCTGTTGTACACGCTTGGTGAAGCGTCGGAGAAAGCCTTCAAAGCTCTCACCTTCGTTGATTCGTAGTTCTACCAACGGTGTTCCTGATTCGTAATTTAGGCTGCAAAATAAGCAACCGGTCGGAATTCATCTGAAAAGCAGATGCTCTGGGTTCCAGTATAGGTAGTAGCCCAACTGAAGGTCAACGTAAAGTTTGCTGTTGTACTGCTACTCTGCTGGAGAAGTCCCAGCTGAACGCAATATACCGATGGCTTTATAGATCCGTTCGGTGCAGCGGTCTTGTCCAATTGCAGCCATTGTGTCGAACAGAGGTGGGGCAAATGCCTTACCCGTAATTGCGACACGAATAGGTGAGAACAACTGCCCGGGCTTCATTTCGGTTTTCTCAGCGAGAGAACGATATTCGGCTTCTAGATGCTCAGGTTCGAACGGGGCAACAGTTTTGCACATTTCGAGTGCAGCTTCCAACGCACGCTTCGTCATTTCTGCGTCCATCTTCCGACCAGGCAGGTCTTCAGCGGCGGGATTCACATTGTCAGCAAAGAAGAAGTCTAGGGTTTCCGTACCTTGAGTCAACAGTTTGAGTCGCTCGTGAACCAGCGGAAGGAGCCTCTTAAAGTAGGCGCGATTTATCGGTCTAGTCACCGAATCTGGAAGTCCGCCTTCTGATTCAGGGCGTTCCATAAATGGCAATAACTCTACGATCAGTGTGTCTTCATCCATGTTTCGTATGTAAACACCGTTCATCCATTCGAGCTTTTCAGAGTCGAACGTCGCAGGAGAATCATTGATTCTGTCGATGCTGAATCGCCGGACGATTTCTTCGCGAGTCATCACTTCCGTATCGTCACCGGGTGACCAGCCAAGAAGGCACATAAAATTGAACACTGCATCAGGCAAGAAGCCTAGATCTCGGTATTCGAGAGCGGATGTAGCACCGTGGCGCTTACTGAGCTTCGCCTTATCCTTGCCAAGAATGAGCGGTACGTGAACGTATGTCGGCGGCTCAATTCCTAATGCTTGATGAATTAGTAAATGTCGTGGCGTACTTGAAATCCACTCATCACCACGGATGACGTGCGTTACACCCATTGCCTTGTCATCGAGAATATGCGCCAGATGGTAAGTCGGCATTTGATCAGACTTGAGGATTACGAAGTCATCAAGTTCTTTCAGTTCGAACGTGATCTTGCCTCGAACAGCGTCCACAAATGAAACTGCTCCGTGGTCAGGAACCTTGAGACGAATCGTTACGGGTGATCCTGCCTGACGAGAAACTTCGATCTCCTCAGGACTACGGTGCCTGCCACGACCGTCGTATCGAGGCGGCTGCTTGGCAGCGCGCTGGCGTTCTCTCAAAGCGTGGAGCTGATCAGGTGTTGTGTCATCGAAGTACGCATGCCCAGATTCGACAAGCTTTAGTGCTGCATCAATGTAAGTTTGCTGACGTTCCGACTGTACATACGGGCCGAATGGACCGCCCTTGCCGGGACCTTCATCCCAATCAAGACCGAGCCAATCCAGTGATTCAAAGATCGCTTTTTCGGCTTCGGTGTCATAGCGAGTTCGGTCGGTGTCTTCGATTCGGACAATGAACTGACCTTTGGTCTGTTTAGCGAGTAGCCAACAGAAAAGAGCGGTACGAATATTTCCGATGTGGGGAATGCCGGTCGGGCTAGGAGCGTATCGAACTCGAACGGGAGAGATTGGACTAGTCATTCAAAAACTTTAGCAGTGAAGGGTGGTTAGGGGGACAATCAATAAACGGAACTATGAGAATCAGTTGAATCTTTTCGTTATCGAAGAGTTTCAAGTGCTCGCTGTAGATCAGCGGGTATATCTGACGTTATCGAAAGTTGTTTTCCTGAAATCGGATGCTTAAATTCGATCCGAGATGAATGGAGGAACTGGCGATTCAGATTTGGTAGATTCTTACGTCGTCCGTACATCTGGTCACCTATTACAGGGTGACCGATCGCATCCATGTGCACTCTGATCTGATGCATTCGACCTGTTTCTAGTCGAATTTCTAAGAACGCAAAATCACCTAGTTCGTAATCGACCCTGTAATGCGTTCTCGACGCCAGACCATTTTCGCTAACCGCTTGACGTTTACGAGAATGAGGACTTCGTCCGATTGGTGCATCGACTACGCCTTCAGGCGATTTCGGAATGCCATGAACGAGAGCGCTGTATATCCGTGTAATCTCTCGTTCCCAGATCATTTCTTTGAGACGGACATACGCTCGTTCACTAAGAGCAATGACCATAAGACCACTGGTGTCCTTGTCGAGACGATGGACGATGCCTGGTCGGTCTGGTTCACCAATTTCAATAATCTGAGGCCATCGATGAATAGCTGCGTTTGCAAGCGTATCGTCAACATGGCCCGCTGCTGGATGCACCGTCATCCCTACAGGTTTATTAATTACTGCGATGTCATCATCTTCATAGATGACATCGAGTGGTATGTTGCTGGAAACAATAGTTGGCGCTTCTGACTTAACGAGTTCGGTAATTTGTACCGTTTGACCTTCGCTAATTTTCACAGAAACACGTAAAACGTTTTTGCCATTCAGTAAGACTTCGCCCGCTTTTATTGCACGCTGGGCATTTGATCGAGATTTGGCATTTTCCCAGTTCTCGGTTAGGAACACATCGAGCCGTTTTCCTGACTGTTCGTCAGAAACCGTGAATTCAATCAATGGAAAACCTTTGGAGTTGCTGGAATCTATTCAGGCGATTCGGTAGAAGTGGTAACTGCTGCGGATTCAGTTAGATCAGTAGTCGAATTGTTAAATGTATCGTCGGACTTTGAACCCTCGTCGAGGAACCAGAAGTAGACGATCATAAGGGAGATGCCGACGACGATTGAAGAGTCTGCAATGTTAAATATTGGCCACCAACCGACGTCTAGAAAGTCGGTAACGTGGCCAATGCGAACGCGATCAACAATATTGCCGATCGCTCCTCCAAATTGGAGGCCGAATGCTAAGCGTAATACCCAGTGCGGATCTTTAATGGAACGATAAATCCAAGTAAGAATTCCCACGGCAGCTAGAGACACCCATGTCAAAATGTCGCCTTGTCCTTGGAATAATGAGAAGGCTGTTCCTGTATTCCATGCGTGAGTGAATCGTAAGATGCCGGTTTCGGGCCATGACTGACCCACCGCTAGATTCTCGATCACTACCCACTTAGTAACTTGATCAGTGATTAGAGCGAGCAACATCGTGATCCACGGTAATAGATAAAAGATTTTCGATCGGATATTGCTGGCTACATTGCCAGGTTGGTTGGTGCCCAAAATTGCTAGTTCTCTGTATCTGGAAGCTGAAATCGAGCGGTATCTGCTCGCAAAGTCCTATTCGAGTATACGTTCGGACCGTATGCATGGAGTCGTTATACGGATAGAATCTCGGATCGATATCGATTATCGAACATTCACCTATTCTTCGTTGGAGAACTAACGACATGATCCGAGTTGACCTTAGGAGTGACACCGTCACCCACCCGAGTCCTGAAATGCGTAGGGCAATGTACGAAGCCGAACTCGGCGATGACGTCTATGGCGACGACCCTACCGTGAACGAGTTGCAAGATCGTGCTGCTGAGAAACTCGGCAAAGAAGCAGGGTTATTCGTTTCGTCTGGCACTCAGGGGAACTTGGTGTCGGTGCTTGCGCAAGCACAACGAGGTGATGAAGTTCTGGTCGGAGATCAGTGTCACATCATGAACGGCGAGGCTGGTGGCACCATGGTGCTTGGTAGCGTTGTTCTGTACCCGATAAAAACCGATGAATTTGGTTATATCGAACCTGAGTTGATCCAGGCAGCAGTTAAACCTCGTGATTATCACATGCCGCCAACTCGATTACTAACAATTGAGAACACACACAATGGCTCAAGTGGTCGAGCGTTGAATGCTGATCAGATGAAAGCAATGGCTGACGCTGGTCACGATAAGGGTTTGAATGTTCATCTCGACGGTGCTCGAATATTCAACGCTGCAGTAGCACTGGGCGTACCAGTCTCTGACCTAACGGAAAATGTAGACACCGCAACGTTCTGCCTCTCTAAAGGATTGTCCTGCCCAATCGGATCGATTGTGGTCGGTTCGAAAGATTTCATCGAAGAGGCCGACCGGTGGCGCAAAATGCTCGGTTCGGGCATGCGGCAAGTTGGAATTGTGGCTGCTGCCGGATTGGTAGCGCTTGATTCAATGATCGATCGATTGCAGGAAGATCATGATTCAGCTCGACATATTGCTGATCAAATGTCGGAAATGAAGGGTATCTCGGTCGACCCTGAGCACATTCAGACCAACATAATTAGATTCGGCGTTCCAGATCACACCGGTGACCAGATTGCCGCACGACTTTTGGAAGAGGGCGTTTACATCAACGGTGGTGACTCACACCTCCGTATCGTTACACACTACGGTGTTTCTGCTGAAGATTATGAATTCACTATTTCAGCTCTCGATCGAGTGATGAAAGAAATTTCCTAGTAGCTCGATTACTCCACTAGTGTCGGAATATCGTTTATGGCGTATGCGCTCGAAATACAAGGGCACACTAAACTCTTTGGCGATAAAACGGTGGTCAACGATATCTTGTTCGTGCTTTCCACTGACATCACCGACAGCATCAAAGATGTGAATAGCGGGTGGTACTGACGGCATGTACGAAGTTGTTCTCGGATTGCTAATAACGGATTTGGCAGGAACTCTCCTACTGTGGTTTATCGCCCGAATGCTTTCCGTATCGTTCGCCCCACCAGTTCATTAGACGTTCACGGATAACGTGTTCAGACCCGAGATCTCCCGGCTCATAGAACCGTTCGTTCTTTATCGCATCAGGCAGATTGTCGGACTGAGAGAAGTGTCCGGGCTTGTCATGCGGGTATTCGTAGCCTTCACCGTAACCAAGTTCTTTCATGAGTTTGGTTGGGGCATTTCTCAAATGCTGTGGTACGGGTTCGTCTCTTGAACTTTGTACTAATTGCAAAGCTTTATCTATAGCTTTGTATGCTGAATTAGATTTCGGGGCTGTAGCTAGAAAAATCGTGGCTTCTGCTAAAGGTATTCGCCCCTCTGGCATGCCCACAAAGCTGACGGCCTGTTGTGCTGCCATCGCGACTGCAAGACCATTGGGATTAGCTAGGCCGATATCTTCCGCAGCGGAAATCACTAATCGTCGTGCAATGAAAACCGGGTCTTCTCCAGCGTCGATCATCCTTGCGAGATAGTACAAAGCGGCGTCTGGGTCGGAGCCACGAATCGTTTTAATGAATGCTGAAATCGTGTCGTAGTGCATATCGCCGAGTCGGTCGTATCTCGACTGACGTTGCACCGACTCTTCCATAGTTCCTACTTCGACAGATATGTATCCTGATTCATCCCGTTCAGTAGATTCCACCGCTAGCTCGAGTGTGTTTAGAGCTGAACGGGCATCTCCATTGGCGACCCGTAGCAGGAAGTGCATGGAGTCTTCGGATAGTGAAACTCCATCGCGCCCCAAACCGTGATCTTCATTTTTAATCGCTCGGTCAATAATTTCGACAATATCTTCATCTTTTAGTGGCTCGAGTGTGTAAACGCGAGTTCGAGAAAGAAGAGGAGAGATGACTTCAAATGAAGGATTCTCAGTGGTTGCCCCGACGAGAGTGACAGTCCCGTCCTCGACGTGAGGAAGTAGTGCATCTTGCTGTGATTTGGAAAAGCGATGAATTTCGTCGATGAACAAGATGGTTCGTCTGCCAGTTTGTCCTAATCGCTCACCGGCTAGAACCATCACTGCACGTACTTCTTTAACTCCGGAAGTGACTGCGCTTAGTTGTTCGAAATGAGAATTAGTTTCACCGGCTATGAGCCTGGCTAAAGTGGTTTTTCCACTGCCAGGTGGCCCCCAAAGAATCATCGAAGGCAAACGGTCTTCATCTATGGCCCTGCGAAGAACTTTTCCGGGCGTAAGAATGTGTTTTTGACCGACGTACTCGTCAAGATTCTGAGGACGCATGCGCGTTGCCAATGGCGCAATTCGATCTTGGACTTCTTGTTTTCGTCGGTCAAATAGGGTCATATTGATATTCAGGAAATCTGGTCATTTATCAGTCTCAGTCTATGATGCACAGGTTACGCCAAATGGAGCTAGCGGGACGGATTGATTAGTAGAAGTGCCTGTAGTTACTTCCGTGGCAATGCTTTCGGCACAATCGAATTGTTGGATCGCCTGTTGAAAGCCTTACCGCCTCCATAGTCCATCTCTGCAATTGTCACACCATCTCCACCATCGCCGTATGAAGCAGAGTAATGTCTCGCTACTAGATCGCTTTTTTTGAGAATGTCACGTGCTAGTTGCTTGAGTACACCGGTGCCATGGCCGTGATTAATCTTGGCAATGTGAAGGCGAGCGTTGTGACATCTCTGCAAATGGATTTTGACCTCGGTTTCGGCCTCATGGGCTCTCATGCCATGTAAATCGATTTCGATACCAACTGAGTCGATACCGCTGGATGAGGTCGATGACCAACTTTGTTCAGATGAAGGTTTTGGTCGTCGTCGTCGCTTTGGGCTCATTTTGAATCATGATCCAATGCAAATTTGATCGCTTCGATCACTGCATCGTTCTGATTAGACATTACCGTTCTTGGATCAAGTAGTACTTTACCATTGTCAATTCGGGTGATTACTGCAACAGGGCTTTGTCTCAAACGGCTAGCAAAACTGTCTGCACTACCGACAGGTTCGATGACCAAAACGGTAGTTGGTAGCGTTTGACCGGGGAGCGATCCGCCTCCAATGGTAGAACGGGCGCGTTCTAAGTCTCCTACACCGGTTTTCTCACGCCATTCTTCTGCACGGTTGGCGATTTCCGATTCACTCATAGAAATCATGTTCCAAATTGGAATTTCTTCTTCGTATGAGTCTTTTAGATAGCTAACTAAAGTTGCAGCGATCGCTGACAAAGTCATCTTGTCGATTCGAACTGCACGGGCTAGCGGGTGTTTCGAAACTAAGTCGACCCAACTCTTGTGACCTGCGATTAACCCGGATTGTGGCCCGCCAAGTAGTTTGTCTCCAGAAAACAAAGTTAATGCTGCTCCGTCTGAAACGGAGTCTTGAACCTTGGGTTCTTGATCCAACCCGTACTTTCGCGTGTCGACTAAACAGCCTGATCCAAGATCGTTGATGACTGGTATGCCGAGTTTTTCGCCAACTGCGACCATGTCCTTAAGTTTTGGCACATGTGTGAAACCTTCTACTACGAAATTACTTGGATGGACCTTCAATATTGCGGCAGTATGACTTGTGATCGCAGCTTCATAATCGGATGCATACGTTCGATTGGTCGTACCTACTTCAACTAGCGTCGCGCCTGACTGTCGCATGACATCAGGCACCCTGAATCCTCCCCCGATTTCAACAGCTTCGCCACGAGAAACAATTACTTCTTTTCTTAATGAGTCCGCTGAAACTATAGCGGCAAGTGTAAGTAGCACACCAGACGCGTTGTTATTGACCGCAATACCTGCTTCGGCACCAGAAATTTGCGATAAAAGTTCCGAAATATGTGCATGCCGTGATCCGCGTTTTCCAGATGTTAAATCGAATTCAAGATCTGAATAAATTGAGGCGGATGCTGCGGCGGCTTCAGCGACACTTATACTCAGTGGTGATCTGCCGAGATTTGTGTGAAGAACTACACCCGTAGCGTTGATCACCGATTTTGGCCATGCACCCCATGCGCGGTCGGCCCGTTTGATAATGTCTGCCACCATTTCATCTGTCGATGGAGCTTGCGCTGACTGCTTAATGCTGATCCGTGCTTTTGCCAGAACGTCCCTAGCTAGCATCGTCACAGCATCATGGGAGATATTCTGCACAAGTTCTTTAACTTCTTCAGACTTAAGAAGTACGTCTACCGATGGAAGCGATCTATATGCAGACTCAGTCAATTGAACTCTCCCAGCCACGTAAATGTTTGCTGTGCGTTGTTCGATAATTAGTTCGCAGAATACGTCTAATTACTTTTGATCAACAGCAGGTACAAAAGTTTAACACTACTAAACCGAAATCTAGCTTGAAAATACACAGCGATTAGAAGCTCACGAGCGTAAGATAACTCGGTTCGCAACTTTCTCAATGGGAGCATGAGTGTTAGTCATTGGCCTTACCGGCGGTATTGGAACCGGAAAAACCGAAGCAACTCACATTCTTCGTGAACTGGGTGCAGTGGTGGTCGATTCGGACAAAATTGCACATCTTTCTTACGAACCTGGCACTGAGGCGCATAGTCAGATAGTCAGTAAGTTCGGGGACGAGATACTGGCGGATTCGGGAGTTATTGACCGGTCACAACTAGGGGAATTAGTTTTTTCAAATGTCGTTCATCGGGAAGAGCTTGAGGCAATTGTTTGGCCGGCTGTCGACAAACTGATCGAAGCTAGCCTTCTGAAAGAGGAACAGCGCGGAATCAGGATTGTTGTGATCGAAGCTGCGAAGTTATTCGAATCAGGATGGGATCGATTTACAGATGTCATTTGGACAGTCGAAGCCTTTGAGGCTGAAGTTGTCGTGCGAGTAGCGAATCGATCTGGATTGTCTGAATCAGACACGAAATCACGGATTGCGGCGCAGTTGACTCGAGAAGAACGTGTCGAATGGGCTGATGTAGTGATCGAAAACAACGCAACGCTTGAGAACCTGCGTGATCAAGTAACAATACTTTGGGAATCAATCCCCAAATAAACGTAATCGGACGTAAATACGAAATAGTTCACTGGAACAACAGTGAGGAAATGCCTTCAGGGCACGAGTACTAATGGCTACAGAACAGAAATACGGCGAGCGGAACATTGAAGACTATTACGTAACGGATGAACCGTTTTACGTGCCAACTTCTGATGAAATCGAAATTTTTGAATCGGCCTATCGTCAACGAGTACCGGTTCTTCTAAAAGGTCCGACTGGAACCGGTAAAACCCGTTTCGTTGAACACATGGCCTGGCGTTTGAGCGAAGGTCTCACAGCACGAAGTCCCGGCGCAAAGGCAATGAACGGTGCAGGCGAAAAGCTTCCTCTGATCACTGTTGCATGTCACGAAGACCTAACTGCCAGTGACCTAATTGGCCGATATTTGCTTGATGCGGACGGAACACGTTGGATTGATGGTCCACTCACTCGTGCGGTCAAAGCTGGGGGAATTTGCTACCTCGATGAAATCGTCGAAGCTCGAAAAGACACCACGGTCATCATTCACCCGTTGACTGACCACCGACGTTCATTGACGATCGACAAACTAGGATCGACTATCGATGCTGCTGAAGGCTTCCTATTGGTTGTTTCTTACAACCCTGGATACCAGAATGCATTGAAGGATTTGAAGCACTCGACTCGACAGAGATTTGTTGCGCTTGAGTTCGACTTCCCTGAAGAAGAACGAGAAGCACAGATTATTGCTCACGAATCTGGATGTGATTCCGATACTGCCGAGCGATTGGCACGTCTTGGATTGAAGATTCGAAACTTACGAGAACACGGCCTTGAAGAAGGTGCTTCTACTCGAATGCTTATATACGCAGGTCGCTTGATCAAAGAAGGCGTATCGCAGCGACGAGCATGTCAGGTGTCAGTGACTTGGGGTATCACGGATGATCCTCAGGTTCAGCGCAGCATTGACGAGGTCGTAACTTCGATCTTCGCGTGATTAATTCTCAGCTTACGATCCAGCGGCTTGAAACTACTCTGAAGTCTTATTCAGGAAAACGGCATGATTATTTAGGTAGTAGTGCCCCCGCGGCCGTAAGCGTTTTGTTCAACGTTACAAACGGTGAACCGTGTGTATTGATGATCAAGCGCGCAGAAACGCTCCGACATCATAGTGGTCAATGGGCGTTTCCCGGCGGAATGATCGAAGATTCGGACAACTCGGCAATGCATGCGGCATTACGAGAAACCAAGGAAGAACTCGGAATCGATTCGAGTGATATCGAAATTTGGTGCCAAATGCCGCCAATAGATACTTCAACAGGTTTCGAGGTTTGGCCGTATGCCGGCCGAGTTACCGATGGTGTGACGATTACACCTGAAGAAGCAGAGGTCGCTGATGTAGTCAGCGTACCGGTACGAGTGTTTGTGGATGAAAATACGAGACGATCTATTACGGTCATCCGTAATGGATCAACTCGAAAATTGACCGCATACGCGTATGAAGATCGCATTATCTGGGGTGCTTCCGCTCAAATTATTGCGAACGCTATCGACATTGTTATGAATGCAGCATGACCAAGTCTGAAAGAGGGTAAGACCAGAATTGACCAGTTCTGACGACTCAACACAAAACGATATCGAGACTACGAGGAAGGAACTTAAACAGTTCCCGGCTCCTGTACTTGAACGGTACGAAGTAGCGCTTGAAAAACTCGAAGGTAGACTCGCTGAAGAGACTTGCCAACAGTGGGCTCTTGAAGGCCTTGAAATCGCTCGAAAGACAGTTAGATCTTGGGAAGCTGCGGCTGCATTTTTTGATGCCTCCGTAGCAGTACAGCGTCAGTTGCCTTCAGGTCAGTTCCTGAAATGGGCAAAGACGGGCACTTCACTGTGTGAAGATTCTCCTTCACTTGCCGTCGCATATTTCACCTCGTCACCGAAGGCGATGCTCCGCTTGCGACCTCGATACATCGATGATTGGGCGAATGTCTGTCGTGCTCTGTATCGCGGAACTTGGAAATCGTCTGCACTTGCTTGCCGATTATTCGAAGCAACTCCAGACCTCTTAGAAACTCTCTCATTTGAAGAGTTTTGCCACTTCGGTGAGTTCCTGGAAATCCTGTCTCGCCGGTCTTATGATCAGGCTGGAGATGCACTTAACGCCGGAATCGATCTATTCCCGAAGATTACTGGCGACGTAGACCGATTCGTAAATCTTGCTCAAATAGTTGCCGAAAAGTCTTGGCGTGATACAGCCGTTTTATTCGACTCAGCAACAGCAGCACTTGTAGAACTTGGTGCTACTTATCGAGCTCCGTTGATTTCTTTGGCACGTCAACTCGTAATCACCGGTGTTAGCGATGCTGCAGCGATCCTAAGAGATGGTGCAAATACCGTTAATCGAGTTCCTGCCGACAACAGGGATCGCTTGTTAGAAATGACCGATGGTATCGCAGCTGTATCAGCACCTTCGGCACCAGCATTTCTGAAGATAGTGCCAGATATTCTCGAACGAGTCACGTTTGACCAGATGGGGCAATGGCAAGCAGAGGGTGTGAGAACTGCTCGCGAGAGCGATGAAGCAGCTATCAGATACTTCAAGCTCGAATCTCCTGCTTCTCAAAAAATGCTCGACTCTCTGTCATCTTCGATTGAACTATCAAGAGTGCGTGATGTTATTCAGATGTACTGTCTTGCACTAACGGGGCGGACAATCGATATTCAGGCTGCCCAACAGCTGGCAGAAAAGAATATTGGGTGGTTCCAAGGTGAACTTCCTACTACCGAAGGCACAACGATCTATATGCCTTCGGTCATCAACCGATACACCACTAAAGAAGAGAACTTCGGTTTCTTTAAAGTGATTTCTACGCATCAAATTGGGCACATTGAATTCGGTTCATTTGCATTCGATTTCAACACATCTTCTAATTTGTTTGATGACCTGCGTTCGCGACTTCCTGGTGCAACCGAATTGAAGGCTGCAAAAGCTGCCGACGAAGCTGCTAGGAAGAAAGTATCTGTGAAGCCTCAAGTTGTCGTATCCGGGCATGAGATACCTTTCGACACTCAGCAAGCAGCATCTGGGCAAGATACCGAAGTACAGGCACCTGAATTCCTCACAGACATGAGTCGATTCTTCGATTTATTCCAAGAACGTCGATTAGCTCTTGACGTATTTACCGTGCTTGAGAGTTCGAGAATTGATGGATACGTCGAAGAACTCTATCCTGGTGTAATGCGTATGTACGACATGGTTCGTGTTGCAGCGCTCGAGTCACGACCTGATGTAACCGACCTCCCAGCGCAAGAAGCGCTTGTCGAGTTCATGATTCGGGTTAGCCTCGGTCAAGTCGACGATATGCTGGTTCCTACTGTTCACAAAACCGCAGCTCGAAAGCTTCGTAAGCTAATTCGGCAAATCTCAAGCGTCGAGGCTCGAGTAGAAGACGCTGCTGAGGCCGCTATTCGTGCTTACTCGATTTTGATCGACGTCAAGAACGAAGATCTTGAAGATGAAGATTACGAACAGCTGGAACCTGAAGAGGAAGAAGATAATGCGGATGAAGGCGAAGAAGATGATGTGGTTGATCCTGAAGAGGTGATTCAGCAGTTCATGGGCATGTCATCTCCTGAAGGAGAGGGCGAAGGTGAACCTGAAAAAGGCGATGAATCCGGAGACCAAGAATTCGAAGGCGAAGGCGAAGAAGATTACTCCTCACCTCAGGAAGTAGACTATCGAGGTGAGTTCAAACCTGAACTTTCCCAATTGCTTTCCCAAATGCAGATGATGGAAAACGGTGAGATGTCTGAGGGTGGTGAAATGGAGCCAATCACTCAGGAACAACTCGAAGAGATGATGAAGAATGCTCCTGAAATGGAAATGGAGCAGACCGAGGGTGAGGAAGGTGGTGATCAACAGGTTTCCGAGATGATCGAAAACCTGATGAAGGAACTACAGAAACGAGATCCTGAGAACCAACAATTCCAACCTGGCCCTTCCCAACACGTCGATGAAGATGGCGGACCTTTGACCGCGACTGATCCAGACACATTTACATATCCAGAGTGGGACTTTAGAGCTAACGAATATAAGGCGAACTGGTGCATGGTCCACGAGAAGATCATGGCTGATGGTGAACCTGATTTCTTCAGGGAGACACTTGCTGAAAACTCAGGTCTTGTTGCTCAGATCAAACGACAATTTGAGCTGGTCATTCCCGAAATGTACCACAAGCAAAAACGACTCGAAGACGGTGAAGAATATGATCTCGACTCCGTTTTGGAAGCTCTGATCGATCTTAGAATCGGTGTTTCACCCGAAGAAAAACTCTATTGGCGCCGGAACAAAAATGAGCGATCAGTTGCCGTTGCGTTTCTGCTCGACCTTTCAGCATCGACTGCTGAAGCTATCGATGAAGCCAAGAAGCCATCTGATGATTGGGGAGCACCTGATGATCCTGTTGAATACATGGTCTGGCTACGCTCAAGACGTTCAGAGGGACTCCGCCGTACGTACAAGCGCATTGTGGACGTTGAAAAAGAAGGAATAACCCTTCTGGTCAACTCACTTGAAACTCTTGGAGATATGTACGGAATCTACGGATTCTCTGGATATGGTCGAGAGAACGTTGAGTTCTACACAATCAAGGATATCGACGAGAAATTCAGCGATATGGTTCCGAGAAGAATCGATCGAATTGCTCCACTTCATGCCACGCGTATGGGGCCAGCGATTCGTCATACTGCCGCCAAACTCGCAGAGGCTGAAGCACGTTCTAAGTTCTTGTTCTTGATATCTGATGGGAGACCACAAGATCGTGGATACTCACGAGAAGGTGTCGAAAAAGAGTACGCAGTGCATGACACTCGCCAATCTTTAATCGAAGCTAGGGACATGGGCATCACGCCATTCTGTCTGACCGTTGACAAGGCTGGTCACGATTACATGAAGACGATGATGGAAGACTTCAGCTATGAAGTACTATCTGATATCAGTCTTCTCCCAAAGCGCCTGCCGCAGTTGTACCGCAACTTGACTACATAAATATGCTTTACAGCCCTCAGAGAGGGCAGTAAAGCATATTGGTCTCGTTTTTTAGCGCACAGCCGGTAACACCATTGATGCACTAACTACGCTCACTGGGTTTCGCTCGTTCAGCTAACTACGCAGTCTTGCACTACAGAAGCGTCATCAGTTCGATCTCAAAAGGATTTACTGAACACGTGAAACGGTCGTGATTACAGACGTCGTTATAAGAGTAGAGCGTAAGTGAGTTAACCGTTGTCTATGAGCAGATCGCCGAAGAACAGATCAAGAACTCGATCTGCCCATGCAGCATCAACCTTGATGATGTCGGATGTCTCGTTCGCTACTGCGTAACGAAAGGCACCTTCGTCAGTCAAGTCGCCGATCGTCATCGTTAGTCTTGTAACTTCAACGACATTATTTGTTGGATTACGATTTTCGATTCGAACGGCAATGTAAGGTGCCTCAAGCACAGTCCCATACGGTTCGAAATCAAGATCCTCAATAAGGTTCAAAACAACAGCACCGTTGATCTTAGGTGCACCAAAGTGCACAATCTCAGCTTCTATCGCTGCGCTATTTGCTAGCTGTGATCCTGTGCAAGGATCGGTCTCAAGCGGTAGCGTACAGATATGCCATTCGTCTGTCGCACGGGTGTATCCATATGCACGAAGAACTTCATTGTTGTTGAACAAAATGACTTCACGAGCCTGACCGTCGAGAGTGTAGTACCAGTCTGGATATGGAGGTTCATTTACGAGACGCTCTAGAACTGCACCCCAAGTTGCGTCAACCAGAACGAGTTGAGGGAATCCTTGGACTCTTGCGTAGTTGTTCTCGCCGTCCGGAGTGAGATCGCCGAGAATAAGCGTTACGACAGATCCATCACGCAAAGTGAGTGAGAATTCTGCACTTGGAGTGTCAAGACCATACAGTGATTCATCATCAATTACTTGGGAAAGAACTCGTTGAGTTTTTGGTCCACCAAATAGCGTTGTAATTCCACCCCAGCGGTATTGTGATGCTGGAATATTTTCGATGTCATCAAAGTACCAACGGTTTTCGTTTTCGCGAAGTGACCAACTTGAAGAATCTTCACCAGTGTCGATACGGATATTCCGCATATCTTCAGGTGCGAGCGTGTAGAAAAAAGGAGGGTCTTCCTCTTTCACTTCAACTTTAGGATTTGTTATAAACCAAGTCGCGCTGATTGCGACGTAGGAGAGCACGGTGACCAGTACGAGTAGCAGACGCAGATTCATTGTTTAGCGCCTTCTCCACCAGGTCCAGAATCCGAAGATACTGATAAGGAATGGCATCAATAGCCAACCTGACCATCGAACGAAATCACGTTCGTTCTTGGTTAGGAACAATTGACGATTTGCGTCAGTTTTGGTTCGAATTGCAATTAATTCGAAATCCTTTGCAAGGTAATTCACCGCGTTTACGAACAGATCTGAGTTGTTCGCTGATCCGAAGTAATTGTTGGTTGCAAAATCTGTGTCACCAATGACAATCATGTTCATCGTGACAAGAGATTCACCGTCGGAATATACACCGCCGGCAATTTCACCAACAGCTTCAACAACGACAGCGACCGGTAGCGGGCCCGCTACTTCAGTATCGATGTTGAATTCCAAAGTCTCTGGGTCCAGCTCAGACCAACTACTGAGACTTGTGGAAGCAAGGATCCCCTGTTTCACGAGTGGTGTGGTGTCGTTAATCAGTGGGATTGATTGGGGGTCTATAGCCCAACCAAAGTGGGTTGCACCTGGCATGTACAGCACTTCAAACCCATCTGTAACCGGGTGGGATGGTAACTGACCGTTGCTCTTCTTTACTTGGATAAACGTTGGGTTTGGCGCAACGAAGCTCGCAATGTCGGCTGCTTCACCGTCACCAATTACGACGGCGTAGCGAGACAGGAACTGTTTGAAAGAATCGGGAGTGACATTCGGCTCAAACATGAACAGGATACTTCCACCGAGCCGGGCGTAATTAAGTAACGCCTGTTGGTCGATTGGAAGTAATTCTTGCGTCGGTCCAGCGAACACGATTGCTGCAGGAACTTCTTGTGGGTCGCCATTCGCCATACGAGTACTAAGTTCCTGAAGTGTTTCGTTCAAGACTACGTAGTTTTCTCGATTCAAAGCACTACCAGCGAGGCCTAGACTTGTGTTGTCGGCGACGTTAGTTACATCTCGTTCCGAGTGTCCAGTAATGAATACGATCTTTTTCTGGGCAATCTGGTTGATCACAAGAAGGCCAGTCACAACCTGCTGTTCGGTGAAAACGTTAGAGCCATTTTTCGGGTTTTCACCAAGGACAATTTCAGTACGACGACTTTCAACACCTTCGATGGCGAGAGCAGGAAACTGCGTAACTCCAAGAGTTGTCGCAATATTTGGATTTAGTTCAGGGTCGACACGTACATAGGTAAGTTCAAAGTCACCTGAACGGCGCCGGAACTCACTCAGCATGTCTTCAGTGTCACGCCATGCGGCAGCGCCGGCAGCAGAGTCAATCTCGAAGAACGCTGTGATCTTCACAGGTTCTCTCAAGTTTTCGAGTGTATTGACGACTTGTTCTTCCAGCAAGAACTGCTTAGTAGCAGTTGTATCTATACGTAGCCACCCTTCAGGGTTTGGACGGTCCGTTGCCCAACTAAGAGTGAAGTTGACAGCAACGGAGATAGATAGAAACACGATAAACACGATTGCTGTGTTGAGTCCGTAACGTCCTCGTCGACCGAACACAGCCTGACGAACAGTCGCCAGTGAAATGAACGCGTCGATAATGAGCAAACCGATTCCGACACCGGCGACAATAAAAGCTGGTCCTTCAAGTCCACGAAGGAAAATCCAAATAAGAACACCAAAAATTAAGGCGCCAACACCAATAAGCGCGAGCGCCTGCCTAATCGATTTCGTGTTGTTCTTCAAACTCTCTATAAAGGGAGTTTTTTCGCGAACGGAATCGGGTGATGGCCGACTCTTTGGGCTGTTCTGCTGATCTGTTGACATCTACTGGCCTAGCGCCATCGCCTTGCTTCCAACACAAGAACTGTGAGGAGCAAGAA
>JAPKCH010000085.1 GCA_026421185.1 Dehalococcoidia bacterium
GGCGAATTTGAAATTGGCCGCTCGGTACTAACCGGGTATACAGCCGACAACGAACTACATAGGGCATTGACCATCCTTCGTAATGAAGGGATTAATCCTGAAGTTGTAGTTGAATTCACCGCGGCACGAGAAGGAGTCCTCTGCGGTATTTCCGAAGTTAAGACCCTGCTCGACCGAGTGCTCCCTGAAACTGGTAGAGAAGTTTGGGCACTCGACGAAGGTGTACCTGTCGCCGGTGGTGAAGTTGCACTACGCATACGTGCGCCTTATGCGTCGTTCGGACTATTTGAGACTGCGATCCTTGGAACATTGGCATCCTGTACCGGCTGGGCTACTGCCGCAACCGAGTGTGTCGACGCTGCTGAAGGCATTCCCGTAATCGCATATGGTGCGCGCCACGTTCACCCTGAAGTAGTTGGAGTGATGGATTATTCAGCGGTTGTCGGTAAATGTGCATCTAGTTCATCTGTAGTAGGTCAGCAGTTGCATGGGCTTACGCCTTCGGGAACTATGCCTCACTCGCTCGTACTCCTCATCGGCGACACCGTTCGTTCCATTTTGGCGTTCGACAAGCACATGCCGCCAGAGGTGCCCAGAGTGGCACTTGTCGATACGTTCAAAGACGAAGCTGAAGAAGCTTTGGATGTGGCAAAGGCTCTGCGAGAACGCCTGCGAGGTATTCGACTCGACACTCCGAAAGAACGCGGCGGTGTGACTCCAGATCTTGTTAAAGAAGTTCGTGCACGACTCGATCAGGGGGGATACACACATGTTGATATTTTCGTCAGCGGAGGAATAACTCCGGAACGAATTCGAGAGTTCGTTGATGCGTCAGCGCCAGTAAGCGTGTTCGCTGTTGGTTACTACATCGCAGCTGCAAGCCCAATTTCGTTCACTGCTGACATCAAGGAAATCGATGGACATGCGATTGCGAAACGTGGACGAATTCCTGGTATTACCGTGAACCCTAGATTATCGCAGGTACTCTAGTCCGCTCGGTCCTTATCGCGATTGTTAGGGTCTGTTAGCGTGAATCTAGTTACCTGAGTGTGCTCAGGTAATACCTTCGCCCACTCAGCCAAACGATATCCAACGATCCAGATGATTCCTCTATCGGAATCGACAACAGGAATACGATCGCGCCATCTTTCTGGCACACCTGCGCCTACGAAAAAATCTTGAAGCTTTACGCGTGGTTCCATACCGAGAGGTTGGAATCGGTCTCCGTTCTTTCGATTACGTAGTTTCAGTGATTGTGAAACCAAATCAGGCGCAGCGAACGTAATGTACTGGTTACTGGCTTCTAGTTTTGCAGGCCGGTCGACCATCTCGACTTTGATACTTAGATCGTTACCAAGATCGAACGTACCCGACTCGGTTAGATCGGTCTCAGTTGCAGGCATTGGAAATGGGCAGTCGTCGTCGCCAGTAGATCTGAAACCAAACGTTTTTTTGTCGACATAAAACTCAACGTTGTTTGGCAGTTCGATCGAAGTACCACTGTGACGTTCGAGTAAATTGGACATTTTAGAAACATGAATTCGTTCCAGATTGTTCAGATGACCCACATGCGATTCGTAGCCTTTCATGAGCATTCGAGAGATGAGACCCCTCGGCAACCCCTCGGTGGTAAATCTAGAATAAGAACCCGACGCTTCACGGGCGACCGTTATGTGTCTGTCTACAATCCAATCGATAATTTCGAGATCATCAGTAGCATTTTTAGCGAGTCGAGATAGGGCTTGGGAAGCCTCCGGTACAGATTCATTCAGAGCTGGGAGAACGTCGAGTCGGATTTTATTACGGGTATAGTTACGGCTATTGTTAGATTCGTCGATGGCCGGTTCAATGTTGAGATTATCGCAATACGCTAAGCACTCGGTACGTGGCGTATCAAGCATCGGGCGTAGGACTCGTAGTTCGACGGAAGCTTCGGGAATTCTGAGTATGGAGTTGTGATCCATACCTGAGATCCCTTTTAGCCCGGAACCACGCGCCGCGTGTAGTAATACGGTTTCAGCTTGGTCGTCACGCGTGTGCCCGGTGACTACGCCAAACGCCTGGTGGTCGGCTACTGCTTTAGCCATTACTCCATAGCGAGCTCTTCGTGCGGCTAACTCGATCGATACTTTTGTTGCGGTCGCTTGGGCTGGAATGTCGAGAACCACAGATTGGAACGTAACGTTTAGCGACTCTGCGATTCGTTGTGCCGTCGACTGGTCACGGTCAGACATAGCCGCGCGAATTTGATGATTAACGTGGACTGCAACTAGCGAAAGTCTTTGTCGTTCTCGAAGTGCAGCTAAACCAGCCAGCAACGCTGAAGAATCTGGTCCACCTGAGAAGGCGACAATCAGTGTCGATCCGTTGGGTACTAGCGCTTGGGATAGTCCGCTATCAAGTAGTTCGATAAATTCCGAATCGGTCGACATGGTATATCGTCTACTGAACTGCTTCAGTGACCTCAGTTACACGTCGTACTTGGATGCTGCTGATTTTCGATCCATCCATTTCGCCGACCTGCAAACGCAAATTTCCAAAACGGACACGTGTGCCTTCGTTCGGTAGAACCTGAGCTTGTTCAAGGAAGAAACCAGCGATTGTTTCGTAGTCTCCTTCTGGAATTTCAAGACCCAATTCATCGTTTGCTTCGCCGATTTCCAGTCCGCCGTCTAGAACGAACGTGTTCTCGTTTACCGTAACGAATCGTCGATCCGGTTTGTTGCCTTCTTCTCCAGTTCGTCCAACGATCTGCTCTACCAGTCGAGAGAGGGTGATGAGACCTGCGATGCCACCGAATTCATCAACTACGAGAGAAACTTTGTGACCTGATTCCTGCATTTCGTCAAAGAGATCATCGAGACTTTTTGTCTCTGGGACAAAGTTTGCCTGTCGAAGTAAGTTGATGATTCCAAGTTTAGGGTCGAGCCTGCCTTCTGAGAGAGTAGCAAGCACGTCTTTGACAGAGAATATTCCTACGACATCATCGTGGTTCGTGTCGAAAACAGGGAATCTTGTGTGGGGTGATACTTGGTATAGCACACTAAAATCCGCATATGTAGCATCCGCTCGAATCCAGTCAATTTCCGGTCGAGGCGTCATGACATCTCGAACTTCCATTTCACCGAAACGAAAAATGTTTTCAAGCATTTCACCAGTGTTTTCTTCAACCGTGCCTTCGGCTTCTCCGAGATCGATTAGGGTACGGAGTTCGCCTTCGGTGACTATCGGGTTTGTGAACGCTTCCTTACCTCCCAATAGACGCATGATGCCGCGTGGTACGAGAGTAAACGCGAAAACGACAGGCCATGAGATCGTCATCATGATGAGTACGACTCGTGCTGTGATTAGTGACCACTTTTCGGGAGCAACAACAGCGAGTGTCTTAGGCGTTAGTTCTCCGACGACAACAATAACGATAGTTGAAATTGCTGTTGCCGTTACAGTTGACATGAGAGTGGCTTCACCACCACCAATCGTCGATATAGCAAGTGTTGTACCGACTGTCGCAACCATTATGTTGAACAGGTTTCCTGCGAGAAGAATAGTTCCGAAGAACTTTTCATACTGTTCAAAAATTCTTACAACGTGCTTAGCTCGCTTATCGCCTTCTTCACTGCGGTGCTCAATTCTGTATCGGCTCGCGCCTAATACAGCCGCCTCGGTTGCGCTAATGAATGCGCTACCCAACAGCCCGATGACGATGATTACGATTGATGTGGTCACTTGATTCCAATGGCGGTGCAGTGAAAAGAGCTGCATTCGACTCTTTTATCAAGTTTATCGGTCAATGACCATTAGCACGCAACTGACAATAAAAAGCCAGTTGCGCCTGAAATGATCGGTTCACTATAAAGCCTGTGCCTAAGCGGGTCTAGCTGAGCGCTGGTGCGTCGGCTGTTTCATCTTTTTCTTCAGGCGGAAGCCCGGCTTCATTTCGACGAATTGCAACTTCGATTTCATCTCTGATATCGGTGTTGGATTTGAGGAACTTACGGGAAGCTTCTCTGCCCTGACCCAAACGAGTTTCACCGTACGAGTAGAATGATCCGCTTTTTTTGACGATATTTATTTCGACACCGAGATCGAGCAAGCTGCCTTCTTTGCTAATACCTGAATCGAAAAGGATTTCTATTTCGGCTTTTCGGAAAGGCGGAGCAACTTTGTTCTTAACAACACGTGCACGAACGCGGTTGCCAATGATGTCTTGCCCAACCTTGACCGCTTCGATTCTTCGTAAGTCGATTCGAACCGAGCTGTAGAACTTCAATGCTCGACCGCCAGGAGTGACTTCAGGGCTACCGAAGACAACACCAACTTTTTCACGAAGCTGGTTGATGAAAATACAAACAGTGTCAGTCTTATGAATGATTCCGGTTAGCTTACGCAGAGCCTGCGACATGATTCGGGCCTGGAGACCAATCTGCATATCGCCCATGTTGCCTTCCAATTCGGCAGAAGGTACGAGTGCGGCGACACTGTCGAGGACGATGATGTCCAGAGCACCACTGCGAATCAGGTACTCGGTAATTTCCAGAGCTTGCTCAGCAGAGTCTGGCTGTGAAATGAGAAGCTTGTCGACATCTACACCGATTAGACGTGCATATGCTGGATCCATAGCGTGTTCAACATCAATAAATGCTGCTTGACCGCCAGCTGCCTGTGCTTCGGCCACTGCCGCCATTGCGAGGGTGGTCTTACCAGCCGACTCCGCACCGAATATCTCAATGATTCGTCCACGTGGAAGTCCACCGACACCAAGAGCGAGATCCAAAGCGATTGAACCGGTTGAAACAGTCTTGATACCTTCACCGGCGCCGGATTCACCCATGCGCATTACTGCGCCTCGCCCGAATGCCTTTTCGATCTGAGCAAGAGCCAGCTCGAGGGTCTTCTCCCTTTCGCTAGCCGATCCGTTAACTGAGATTGTCTTTGTTGCTTTCTTAACAGCCAACGTTGCTCTTCTTTCTGCGCTAACTAGAGGACGGAAACGCGGTTCAATGTGTCCGCAATGAAAAGCAGATTAGCACAAGTGTTCTAATACTGCAAGAACTCTATGTCACAACGATATCGTTCTCCCATAAACCTGTGTTGGCGTTA
>JAPKCH010000004.1 GCA_026421185.1 Dehalococcoidia bacterium
GCGCTGCTCCCACCATCATCACTACTCTCGCCACCACAGGCAACACCTGCGATAACGAGAAGGCTTGCCAGTGCCAAAAGCACCGGTACAAACCGTCTGTTCAAACTAAGATTCATGCTATTTCCTCCGAGAAGGTCAAATATATAATAATCTGGGATTTTCAAGAAAATCTATCTATCCCGAGATCATAAGCAGCACGAAAATATACACGTACGAATTTAAATGTCAATGTAAAAGAGTGTACTTTTCAACACGGTTCACTGTAACTAAGACTCGTTGGAATAATCACTATTCAAGACGCATATATCGGACGTAGACTTTCGCTAGTCAAATTTAGTTATGTCTAGATTTCCACAAATATTGACTAGGAATCCAGGAACCTTATGTCGGCAAACACCAGTTTCAGTATCAAATCGATTGAGTCCGTTCACCTTGCGTTTAAGAATTCAGCTTCTTACTGGGAGTCATACAGAGCAAGCGAAGGCGATCGTCAAACCGAACGTTTTGAATTCAAAAAGGGCTGGCAAACGGTTTACGCCCGCTATATAGAAACCCCCTTGGTAAAGGTGACTTTTTCCGACGGAACAGTCGGTTGGGGTGAAGCAAACACTGGAATTGGTCCAGATGTCGTCACGCTTATCGTGAACGGTCTTATGGCACAGATGATCGAGGGGCAAGAGTACGAGAGCCCTGCCGTTTTGTGGGATTTCTTATACGACGCGCAACGTGGGCGAGGGTATTCATCTGGTTTCTGGCTCGACGCACTTGCTGCTATCGATATCGCCGTTTGGGATGCAATCGGCAAGAGAGAACAATCGCCAGTAGCGGCACTACTCGACCCAAATCCTCGAAAACAGTTTGATGTGTACCTGTCAGGCGTTCGACGATCGACTCTAGAAGAACGAATCTCTCACGTGAAGTCATGGATCGACACTGGTTTAAGAGGCGCAAAGATTTTCCTTACCGGCGATGTGGCAGCAGGAACCGCTGAGTTAGATGGCCTGATGGCCGGTGCGCCAGAATTAGAACAGTGGATGGTCGACACACTCTGGATGTGTTCTCACGAATCAGCAGAACTTGGAAAAATCGAATACGGGAAGCGTAATGTCCGATTCTTCGAGTGCCCACTACAGCCTGAAGATCTGATGGGGCACCAGGAACTCGTGAAGAAGCCCGGAGCAGATATCGCTCTAGGTGAGCACTTCAGGTCCCGCTACCAGATGGAACAGTGGGTTCAGCAGCCACGTGCGTTGGATGTGTATCAGCCAGATATCGGACGAACAGGCTTCACCGATTACATGGTGCAGATGGGCATTGCTGCGAAGGCTGGAATAAAGACGACCCCACACATGGGTAGTGGAGTTTCAGTGTTCCAGGCCGCTACTCTCCAGTGTGCGGCTGTTGCGCCACCCGACTATCTACAAGAGTTCCAAGGTGGGCTTTCTGACCGATTGGAAAAGGCATCGGATACGGCATGGCAGTACGCCGATGGCGGATTCGTACTTCCTGACCGTCCCGGTATCGGTGTTGAAATCAACGAAACGCTACTCGAACCATTCATAGTGAAGCACTAATCAACTTTCATCAGTGGCAACGTACAACCACTCTAGAAATAACGCACTAGACTTATTTCAAGAGTGGTTGCTGCACTACAGGACTGGGATCGTTGCAGGTCCTGATATGTGCCAATCTCTCGCACGCACGAACTCGAATGAGGCTGCGTGCGCCCCCATCTACCTATCATTTAGCCCCCCTACCTGACGTTACTCTAGTTCAATCGAGGAACCTGCCCTGGATGATAAAGCTGACTACTTAGAAAATTCGTCAGACACAAATGTCAGCAGATCAACAAGATCAGACAAGAATGCAGCTGGCCCATTCAGCATTCTGTCGATTCGAGACTATAGATTGTTGGTTCTCTCGAATCTGGCGACATTTGCCGGCTATCAAATACGAAACATGG
This sequence comes from Dehalococcoidia bacterium, assembly GCA_026421185.1. Taxonomy (GTDB): domain Bacteria; phylum Chloroflexota; class Dehalococcoidia; order Lucifugimonadales; family Lucifugimonadaceae; genus Lucifugimonas. The sequence goes on from JAPKCH010000004.1 coordinate 1,964, forward strand.
CTCAGGCGTGGATAGTTCTCGACAAAACAGATTCAGCAACTCTGATGGGGTTGGTGAACGCAATGCCAGGTATTGCCATCATCTCAATCTCGCTCATCGGCGGAGCACTTGCCGATCGTACTGAACGTTGGCAACTGCTTTGGCGAACCAAGGCCATCATTGCGTCGATGGCACTGCTAACTGCCGTGTTACTAACAGCTGGCGTACTCGAATGGTGGCATCTGATACCAATATCGCTTATGACCGGTGCGATGTTCGCTCTGCACAATCCAACAAGTCAGGCTTTTGCTGTCGACGTTGTAGGTCGAGAACGTTTGGTTTCTGCATCGAGCCTGAATACGGGAATCTCAATGACAGCAACTATCGCAGGCCCCAGTGCTGGTGGAGCATTGCTTATCCTCGGCTTTGATACTGCGTTTTATGCACTCGCTGGTCTATACGCATTTTCAGCTTTCATGATTTTCCGAGTACGAACCCGGCATCAACCAGTTCCGAGCGGACGGAACATGTTTTCGGATATTCGACAGGGTCTTGGCTACGCTTATCGAACTCCGATCATTCGGGCTCTTCTCATCCTTGGCTCTAGCGCGATCTTTATGGGGATGATGCAACCAGCGATTCCCGTCAAAGTTAAAGATGTTCTCGGGCTAAGTGAAATCGGCTACGGAGTGATGCTCGGGCTCAGTGGAGCCGGTGCGCTCATTGGAGCTTTTTCGTTGTTCGCATTCAGCAACAAAATACGAAAAGGGCATCTACTAATATTCGCAATGCTGGTGATGAACATTTCGACAGCCTTGTTCGCCGTCGCGCCAAACATATTCTTGTCTGGTGTCGCAATGACGCTCCAAGGCTTGGCGTTCGCATCATGGATGATTTCAGTGCCAGTACTTCTGCAGACAACAGCGTCAGAAGAAATGCGGGGAAGGGTGATGAGTTTATACTTCATGACCGTTCTGACCCATCAGCTTGGCTGGCTTATTGGTGGGATGGGTATCGAAGCGTTTGGAATTCAAACTACATTGTTCATCGGAATCACAGGCAGTTTAATTGTTTCAGGAACGGCGATCCTTATGACACCCGCCTTACGGAAAGCCCGATAACGTAATGAATAATAGCTGGGGATCGAATTTCGTCGTTCATCCAGTCTTGTTTATAAGGTGACCGGTAAGCGGCTGTCGTGACAGATCCGAACGTTTCATCCCAATTCCAACTGGCGAACGCTACACATAGATCTGGGAATTCGAAATGGCCCTATCTCGCAACGCCGTTCAATACATTCGTCCCGACGTATGTCTAGTCGGTAGCGTTCTGGTGCTCGAAAGATTACAGATCTCGCTGAAGCCCGACACGTTGGATTCGTTCCGTACAATCCGCTGTCGCCAGTTTTAACTGCTGCTTGTCTGCAAATCGCAGCCACAGCACCGAACTTCGCTCTTCAGGAATACCCGATTGGTAAAGATGTTGTGCCCAAGACCAATATGGTCGCCGGTATGGCAGAACATGATGGAAATGGCTACCTGATGATTTCCAACGCCCCCGGCATCGGTCTCGAACTAAAACCTTGTGCCGTAGAAAACTCCCCTGAAAAGCCATGAGAAGTAATTACTCGTCTCCACGCAGACGGCTCAGTTATCGACCAATAGACTGCCATACTGAATTGTTCAAACTAATCTTACCGAGACAATCATTCCAAAATGCCAATTCCAACTCAAAACCCTATCGTTGTTGCTCCAAGTCCTACGCCGTTCAAGTCCGATGATTCGGTCGATCACGCTGCAATAGAACGCAACGTTGAGAAATGGCTAAAGACTCCGCTTTCAGGGTTTGTATTGGGTACTGAAAACGGTGAAGAGCAGTTTCTTTCGGAGAAAGAGCGACTTGAAGTAGTTCGCACAGTGAACAACGCTCGAAACGGCGAAAAGTTCATCATGGGTGGAGTCGATAGCTCATCAATAACTGACACGATTCGTCAGGCTGAAGATCTTGTTGAAGCCGGTGCCGAGTTGATTCGTATCAGAATTCCTCGACTCACCAAGAACGTTACCGGCTATTTCGAGAAGGTCGTACCTCGTGTTCCAGCACCAGTTGCGATCATTCACCAGATGGCTCCAGGAATGTTCGCCGGTGGAGCAGCTCCGGTTGGAGCAGAGCCAGAGGTGATTGGTGAACTAGTCGATATAGATAACGTTTGGGGCTACATCGCATCGGGTAACGTTCGATTCGAGGCACGAGTTCGCAATTTCGTAACCACCGACAAGCCGTTCTGGCTAGGTAATGGACTACTGCTTCTGGCAATGTCTGCAATCGGAGCCAACGGTGCCTGCCTCATGTTTGGAAACGTGGCACCTACCGAGTGTCACCAGATAATTTCGAGCGTGATGAACGGTGATTTTGCTACTGCACAGGAAATTCAGAGTCGAATAATCGAAGCTGACCATCAAATTCTCAATCGTGGAGCAGCTGGCGTCAAAGCGGCACTCGACCTACTCGGCTACGACGGTGGCGCACCACGACTCCCGAACCCATCAGTAAATGACGCCGACCGCGAAGTTATTCGAGCAGCAATGCAACAGGCGAAGTTGATTTAAAGAACTTAGGAACACCAGCGAATGACTAACTTCCTCGTTTGTCATCCCTATTTTACGACTCGACTTATATGTTCTATACATGGATGGACCACACCGGGTCGGCCGATCCTGATTTGGCTACAACGCAGTGGGAACGGATGGTTAATGAGTTGACTGTAGCTCGGGCTGAAGTTCGGTATTTAGAGACATCGCCATACTCGCCTGCTGAGGTTTTCACGGCTGATAGAGCCATCGTTATCGGCGTCAATCACGCTCTAGTGCGAGATAATAACGGATCAAACCTATATACCTATCCGTAATCGATAAAGTGCCCGGCGACGTTTGACAGAAATCCGGAAGCGACGGGGCTTAGTCGGCCAACACTCTCGTAGGCGATCAGAAAATGTCCCGGCCCGACACCTACCAGATCGACCAGCCGCCATCTACGCGAAATTCTTGGCCGGTGATCCACGCACCTGCATCGGAAGCTAGTAGCGCAACCGTACCTTTGATATCTTGAGATAAACCTGTTCGTTGAAGCGGGATCATCTGGCGGAATATCTCGATCTGATCGGTGTTTGTGTCGGTTCGTGGAATCTGTCCAGGCGAAATGCAGTTTGCCGTAATTCCATACTCGCCAAACTCGGCAGCCATGGCACGAGTCAGGTTCAGCACTCCACCCTTGGCCGCTATGTATGGTGCCCCGGAGCGCTTGAACTCTGAGTTGTAGATACGTATATCCATTGCCAGCGTAGCAGCAATCGATCCGAGCGTAATAATCGAGCCGCTTTTTGCCGGGATCATCGCCCTACCCGCCGACTGAGCCGTGATGTACGTACCAGTTAGGTTCACCTCTACAGTTCGTTTGAACTCTTCAATATTTCCGTCGGGCGGATAGCTAGTGGTGAACGAACCGCCAGCGTTGCACACAGCAATATCGAGCCGACCATGGTCGTTCATCACTCGGTCGACAAGCGCATCAACCTGTGATTCCTCGGTGACATCACAGCCCATCGCAGTTACGTCCCTGCCCTCAGCACGTAGTCGCTCAGCCACTTCTTCGCAAAGTTCAGCGCGACGCGAAGCGATATAAACCTTTGCACCAAGATCAGTAAGTGCTTCCGTAAATGCTGTACCAAGATGTGTCCCACCGCCGGTGACTATCGCGGTGCGTCCTGTGAGGTCGAAAAGTTCTTGAATTGATTTAGTCATTGGGCATTTCAAAATCGTGGCGAAGTTTGATCGTTCGTTCAGAAGGTTCGTACCAACCCTGATCGTCGTACTGATCAGTGTGCAAGTAACACTGCACCCGAACTTCATCAGTTCCTTCAGTGAACGTAAGCAACCGACTCATCGGAATCGAATTACGCTTGCCGTGGTAGCGAGTAACTGCCGACACGTTTACAAAATTGGCTCCCCATTTTTGCTCGATGTGCGACCGGCCGCCAGTGGTGTCGTCGGGATGAGTGTGAGTATGGGCACCCAACCACAAATCTATTGCCGGGTTGTTATCGTCCAAGAAATTCTCGATACGGCCTGAGTCTTTTTGACCGCCTACCCAGTAGATAAACGATGATCCCGGTGCGCCGCCATCGGGCATTCTACCGTGATACCCCTCGTCACAACCCTCGTTCAATCCGGAAGCCACCGTAGTCTCTTTAATCATATGGTGGTGGGCTGAAATAACGATCTTATCTTTGTTTTCAGCTACCTTTCCAGTCCACCACTGGAACGTTTCTTCCGAGATGGCACCCGCCGGATATCCACCAAACTCGCCACGACCGATCGGGGCGCCGCCATCGTTCCTATCAGCCATCATCAAGAAAACGACGTTACCTATCTCGAACGAATAATTCTCCCACGTACCTTCGGTTGAGTACGGTCGCTTAGAATTGTCGATTCCCGAATACTCGGTACTCTCACCGGTTGGATCGATCCATTTCCGGAACCACCACTGCATCGGCTCATCAGCACCTGAAGCATCGTGATTTCCGATCACATCGTAGAAATGCTCGCGACCGTGATGCTCCGCCGCCGCATACTGCGAAACGACCAACTCGCCCTCTTCATCGTCGGGTGGCAGCTGTGAACCTGAGAAATCTCCCAGATTCACGGCAACATCAAAACCGCCTCTTTGACCCGGACCGTTAGGCCATGCCTCGGCGTGTTGAATTACTTCTTCTAGCGAGCGTCGACCAAATTTGATTTCGGTGCCGACATGCGTATCCGATAGCGCCCATAGGCGAAAAGTTCGAGCCAAAGTTTTCTTTCCTAGTTCGTCCTTGAGGTGATCAACGGTGAACTCACGACCAAAAGTAAAAAATATCGAATGCGAACCGCATCATAGCCGCAACAGAAACTGATGTGTCGACATCAACCAATCAAATCAATCACCAACATCTACTCGAAAGCGGCGTATACTCCCGCCGCGAACGCATTTATATACTCCTTCGCAAACTTGTACGAACGTCCTAGATAAACGACCCTTTGGCGAGATAAAAAAAACATGCCAGCAATAACTAGCGTTGAATTCAGACAGTTTTCAGCAAGCCACCACAATGCCCAGCGCAACTGGTTGCTGGTGAAACTCAACACCGATGATCCTAACGTTTTCGGCATCGGCGATGCCTCGCCGATGGAAAACGATGATCTTGTTATAGGCATGATCGAGGCAATGGTACAAAAGCACCTGATTGGCAAAGATCCGCTGGAATCAGAAGTTCTCTGGACGACTCTGTATCAAGACTTTCATGCAAGAGGTGGACGAATAGCATCGACTGCCCTTTCAGGAATCGATATAGCGCTCTGGGATCTCAAAGGTAAAATTCTGGGTCAGCCGGTTTGGAAACTACTTGGCGGTGCGCATCGCAAGAGCATTCGGGTCTACGCCAACGGCTGGTATTCGAACCCTGGAACGGCAGCACAAAACGCCGAGGAAGCCAAAGCCGTGGTCGACTTGGGCTACACTGCGTTGAAGTTCGACCCGTTTGGTCAACACAACTACTACAAGCTGTCTCTTAAAGAGGCTCAACTTGCAGAGGATAAAGTGGCGGCAGTTCGAGAAGCAGTTGGACCTTACGTCGATATCCTCGTCGAAGCGCATGCCAAGTTCGACGTGATGAACGCAATTCAGATCGGCAAGCGGCTTGAAGAGTATCGGCCGCTGTTCTACGAAGAACCAGTTTCTCAGGAACGAGTTTCTGAGCTGCTCGAAGTACGAAACAAGGTGAACATCCCGATTGCGACAGGCGAACGGCTTTACACGAAGTTCCCGTTTGCAGAGATTGTCGACCGCCATGCCGCCGATGTACTCCAGCCTGATATCGCAAACGCAGGTGGAATTACCGAGCTAAAGAAAATCGCCATCATCGCTGAAGCAAAGCACATCACAATGGCTCCGCACAACGTGTGCTCACCGGTAGGTGCCATGGCCGAAATGCACTTGGATGCATCGATCATCAACTTCGAAATTCAGGAGTACCATGCCGAGTTCTACACAGAGCATTACTTCACCGTCCTTGATGGGTTCACTCGTCAGGTAGACGGCTATGTGGAGATCACGGATGCTCCGGGTCTCGGTCTTGAACTTAACGAAGCCGAAATCGCAGCGCACCAGCCTTTGAAGAAGGTAAGTTCCGCAGGTGGAACAGTACGAGGAATCTAACTACCTATTACCGGAACTAATATTTGTAACTACTGAAATAAAACGATTAGCCCGTAACGAGCAAAAAGATCCCGACGGGATTAGGAGAAAATTAATATGATTGAGAATTCGATTCTTGTTGCGAACAAGGAAGGTCGAAAGGCGACAGTATTCGCGCTGGCACACCCGGCGCTGTACATGATCGAAATGGCAGCACACGTTGGTTTCGATGCCATCACTATCGACGGTGAGCATGGCGGCTTCCCAGAAGAATCTATCGATGATATTTGCCGCACAGCGAACGGATTCGGAATGTCCGTTATCGCACGCGTCCCAGACAATGCGGCTTACCAGATCAATCTCTACCTCGACCGAGGTATTCAAGGCGTAACCGGACCGCACATTAACTCAGGCGCAGAGGCTCAGGCACTTGCAGACGCATGCCTCTTCCCTGTCGAAGGAAAACGATCTTGGGGCGGTGGACGTGGAACCGAGTTCAACGACCAAACTGTTCTCGATGAAAAGTATGACGGTAAGCTCGGCTTCGCAAAATGGGCGAACGCAAACATGATTGTCGTCGCGCAGATTGAAGACAAAAAGGCTTGGGATAGCCTCGACGATATTCTTGCAGTGTCTGGTCTGACGGGTGTAACTGGTGGGCCGCACGACTTTGCTCAGTCGCTGGGTCACCCAGGTGAGCCAAACCACCCAGACCGCATCGCAGCAACCCTAGATGTTGAAACCCGAGCACGAGCTGCGGGCAAAATTGCCGGTGCCGACCTAACTTCTGGTATTGGGATTGCAGAACTCATGCTTGGTGAAGCACGAGCATTTGTGGCAGAGCACAAGAGTGACAAGCTCGGTTCGTAGTACGTAATAGTTCGTCGTAACCTCCTGATATTAGTGTTTTTTCATATAAACACTTGCAGTTTACTAATTGACGTACATAGTTGTGAATAATCGAATGCCGACGGCCTTATTTAATAGACCGTCGGCATTTTGTAATGGTTCATATGCCTTTAAGTACGGCGCTGCGGAAGCTCCACAAGTAGTACGCAGTTCTAGAGTCAGACTGGCGAGCTGAAGGACATCACAGGTCTCAAAAAACTAATACTGAAGTAATATTCTCAGTATCCGAAGCTAGCAGGCAATTCGTTTATTAAAGATGTTGAAATAGCTCCTAGTATCGACCATTAAATCCCAAAAAACACAACAGATCGTGATCAACAGGACATCATCGCTCTGTATCTACAAATGTCCAGACGCGGCATACGTTCACGCTAACCACGACTGCCAGGATTTTGATGAGTGTGTAGCGAATATCAAGATCGACGCATCCAAACCGGTCGATAACCCGTTACGATTACACCCATGGCTATTGAAACTAGTTCGGAACGTGCACACACGTCTGGATCATCCAATACTAAAAAAAATCCAGCCCAATCAACCGGTCTTCTACCGGGAGAGCGATTAGTCTCAGAGCTCAACTCGAAAGACGACGGCAGTTTCAAACTGACGAGCTCCAGGGTGATTTATCGTGGCAATGCCGACTCAACTTCGGTTTACGCATCAACCCAACTTAAAGACATTACGTCGATACTGATTTCACGACGTACTCGTGGACGAAGAAGTGCAGTGTGGGGCATTGTTGGTCTGTTCGCGTCAATCGGTGTTTGGCAAGTAACGCCAGATTCAACGATTGGAATTACAGCCGCAGCGGCAGTTGCCTTGATTTCGCTTGTTTTGATGGGCGACTACTGGATTCGCCCTGCCGGAGTTCATTTAGAGCTCCAGACTGGAGCTGGAAACATGATTGGCGGCGAAGTTGGCGGGAAGACATCTGACGCAATGCGGTTCACGAGAGATGTTGAAGACGCGAAACGCCGATTGGTACCAAGCAGAATTAATACGCCATACCGCAACTATCCGTCAGGCTGAACGAACAATACTAAACCAGCGAGCTAGTTCCAATTCGTAAACTTGGAACCACATCAAGATCCCAGTCGTCCCGTCTGCCGTTACGGTAGTTCACTAGACCACTCATGGCGATCATGGCCCCGTTATCGGTGCAGAGTTTGAACGGTGGAATAGCAACCGGTAACGGAGATTTCATCACCAACGTTTCTCGCAATTGGGCATTCGCAGCAACGCCACCGACTAGAACAATTCCAGCGCAATTTTCTCGTTTGGCGGCGGCGATTGTTTTCGTGACCAGCACATCTACTACCGAATCTTGAAACGCCTTAGCTATTCCAGCGACGATATGCGGATCAGCAGGTTCTCCAGATGTGTTTGGCGGGTATATTCCGAGTTTACGCGCACGAGTCAACACTGCTGTTTTCAGGCCGCTGAACGAGAACTCGTCGGTTCCACGCATCCAAGCGCGAGGTAGAGGTTCAGCTTCTGGAGCATTTTTGGATACCCGCTGTATTTCAGGCCCGCCCGGATATCGAAGACCCAATACCCTCGCTACCTTATCGAACGCTTCACCAGCAGCATCGTCTCGGGTTTCGCCTAATAGACGGAACTTTCCGTGACCTTCAAGGAGTACGAGTTCGGTGTGCCCTCCCGAAACGACGATACACATGATCGGCTTTTCGCCGACTAACTCCTGAAACGGTTCGAGATCACGATCTTCTGTGCGCGCCCACGCCCCGTATACGTGCCCATCCATGTGATTCACACCGACGAGCGGTACGCCCAGCGCAGCAGAGAGCCCTTTAGAAAAATTCAAGCCAACTATCAACGAACCAGCCAAGCCAGGACCGTGAGTTGCGGCAACAGCGCTTATGTCGCCCCAGTCGATTCCAGCATCTGCCACCGCTTGCTCACACACGGGTCGAATATCAAGCACGTGCTGTCTCGACGCTACTTCTGGAACTATTCCGCCGTATCGTGCGTGAATATCCACTTGCGTAGCTATTACGTTAGCGAGCACACATCCTTCGGCGTCGACGATGCCGACGGATGTTTCATCACAGCTTGTTTCAATTCCTAAAATATTCATGGCTATACGTTCAATGTAACGCTCAATTCAGTGAAACTCCCTATGTTTTACAAGTATTATTAGGCATGATCGGAAATTAAGCACATGGAAAATTTCATGATAAATCGAGCCTTCGGTTTGCAAAAAACATCTGTTTGAACTGTGAAGAGAGATTGACTTGGATTCGACTAACTGGCCTGAGTGTATGAGCTGTGAAGTAGGCCATCTGGTGCCTTTATCGGACTTTGGTGCGCAAGGCGCCGCTGTTCACTACAAAGCTTGGGTTTGCACAAACCCTGAATGTGAATACAACCTAAAGATTAGAAATGGTGAAATTCACATCAACGAGCCGATCATTCGAGGCGCTCGTGTCCGATAGGATTTAGCCAATCAATCCGTACCGACGATATAGTCGTACTTCAATAGACATGGCAAACCAAAATCCCCCTACCGACTCGGTCCATCAAGGATCAAGGACGGAAAAAACAAGATTTTCAATTGTGACTATCACTGCATATATGATGGCTATAGTTGGTGTTGTGTTGATCGTCGTATCTGGCGTTTACATCTACTCGAAGTCAAATTCAGGATCTGATGCCTCTGCTTTTACTTATTCGATCCCAGAGAATTCTCTCGATAGTCACTTAGGCATCTCGATTGTTCGAGAGTCCGAATCTCCAACGACTGGCGAAACGCCAATACCGTTGGAACAGAAATATCCTGATGTTGCCCAGTTCGCTAACCTCTATCCCGGTGATCTTCTTAATCCTAAATACTGGTCTGAACCTGAATGGGCAGGATCTGATCCATTCGGTGGACCGACGATACCTGACGAGTTTCGTCCTATCCTTTCAACAGATTTGTTCCTTGATATCGATCCGACAGCGAACGCCACACGGATAAAAATCCCTGCAATCAAGCTTGATTCGACCGTTTCTGAATTAAGAATCGTCGATCTAGGCAATCAGAAGTCGTATCAAACACCGAACAACACAGTCGGGCACATACCCGAGACTTCATTGCCGGGCCAGCAAGGTAGCGGCTGGTTCTTCGGCCACCTCGAAAGTTTTGCTGCACGAGAAGGCAATATTTTCCGACACCTGCCTGAAATTACCGAATTGATAAAGGAAGACCCAGTCGATGTTTATCTTGAAACTCCAGATGCCGAGTACATATACCGAGTGACAGCCACGAGCCAGATACATGAGAGTGAACTTCACCTGAGCAGCACAAGTGACGCTCAGATAACTCTCGTAACTTGCTGGCCGCCCAGAGTTTACGATCAGCGAGTGCTCGTAAATGCAACGTTGATAGCTTACAAACCGCTATAGCGATAAACGGCAGCTAAATTTTCGGTTCAAGTTCAATCATGAGTTCTAATAGTGACGTAACTTGGAATCATGACGCTTTTTTCGTTCCCGATTTACTGAATTATGCGCGATCATTAAATTCGGCTAAACGCAGTGCCAAATCTGGTCGCTGATTACTTAACATTAACGGCTCGTTATTTCCTAACTCGAAAATGGATAACAATGGAATCGTCTGACCTCGTACCGCAAGCGAATGCAACAAACTCTCCAGTTTGGAAAGACAAGTTGCTGCTGATACTGCTTTCAGTTGCGGTTCTTGGGGTGTTATTGCAGGTGACTCTTGGCGGAGTCGTAAGAGTCACGGGTTCCGGCGATGGATGCCCCGACTGGCCTATGTGTTTTGGGCGCTTTTTCCCTCCTTTAGATCAGGCAACTATCGATCTTCTTTACGACGGTCCGGGTGACACTCCCAAGGTTCACAACGTTGTGCTCGAATATAGCCATCGTTCAGTTGGCACACTTCTCGGGCTTGCAATCATCGCTGCTGTTTTTAGAGTCTGGAAGAAGCATCGAGCAAACAGGATCGTAGCTTGGCTTGCAACAGCTGAACTTGGAATGATTTTTATAGTTGGAATGCTGGGCGGATTAGTAGTATTGAACGACCTCGACCCTGCTATTCGAACGGTTCACCTGTTCCTTGCAGAAATAGTGGCGTTCTTAGCGATTCTTACATTGGTCGCTGCATCATACGGCAGGCCGAAATCCACACAAGGCAGTTCACCGTGGATTTGGGGCAGAGTCAACGACGAGCACCGAGGAGCTTTGAAACTGGCTGCGGCCGGTGGGATATTTGTACTTATCGCTCTACTTTCGGGTTCTTATGCCGTTTGGAAAGAAGCTGGTAATGTTTGTGCTTCATGGCCACTGTGTGGTGGTGACTTGATCCCGCAGTCGACTTCAGCTTGGATCCATATGACACATCGAATGCTTTCATTAGTGTCAGTTGTGGTAGTTCTTATTGCTGGTCATCGGGTGTGGCGCTTGCCCAATATCTCGGGTGCACTGAGATTTGCTGCGCTAGCATCGGCATTCATTATCTTCGCTCAAATACTTATGGGTGCAGCCAATCCATGGACCTCATTTGCAGAATGGGCACGTGCCGGGCACCTTACCCTCGCTACTCTCGCATGGGTCGACATGGTATTTATAGTTGCTTTGATTCTTCGACCAGTCCCCGGACGTGAGTTGGCAGAGTCACGAAATGAAGCAGCCAACGAGGCCAGCTAGGTTCAGACCCGCTACTATTCTATTATGGCAACCAACGAGACAATCGAACGCGGCTCGTCAATGAATGTATTGGGCGATTTCATCGCTCTTACAAAGCCGCGCGTCATGTCGCTATTACTGGTATCAGCGATTGCCGGTGCTTTTCTGGGCGCAGGCTCAACTCCAACGCTTGAAGTACTCATTGCAGTACTCGTCGGTGGAGCGCTCGCCTCTGGCGGTGCAGCATCATTGAACATGGCCTACGAAGGCGAACTTGATCAGAAGATGGGGCGAACGAAAAACCGACCAGTCGCAGAAGGTCGCATATCTGCACTAACCGCTATTTTGTTTGGGATAACTCTCAATGTTGGATCGTTCCTGATCCTTTCAATGATGACGAACGTCCTAGCAGCGGTACTCGCAATTGTTGGAACAGTCCTCTACTTCGGTCTCTACACAGTCATTTTGAAACGGACCACAACTCAAAATATTGTTCTGGGCGGTGCAGCAGGATCAGTTCCCCCGTTAGTTGGTTACGCAGCCGTTACGGGAACAATCGATCTTTCTGCGTGGTACTTGTTCGTCGTTATTTTCTTCTGGACTCCACCGCACTTTTGGGCGCTGGCAATTATGATCAAAGACGACTACGCCAAGGCCGATATTCCAATGCTGCCCGTGGTTCGCGGAGTAAAACACACCACCATACAGATCATGCTTTACACCGTGATCCTCTCGGCCGTGTCGATCATGTTTGGAGTCGTGTCAGACGCTCTCAGTTGGATATATATGATTGGTGCATCAGGTCTTTGCTTGGCATTCTTCTGGTACGCATATAAGCTAATCAAAGAACCCGATCGCCCGGCAGCGGTACGCCTGTACAAATACTCGCTGCTGTTCCTAGCACTATTCTTCGTGATTGTTATGGTCGACTCTGTAGTCTCCTAACTTTTCACCGATAGTCACCGACCAGTTCATCAAGTAATCACCCGTATCTCAACTCGCTGTACAAAACGCCATATAGTTTCATCGTTAAGATGTTGTCGTGGGATTTATAAAAACAACATTCGCTGTTCTCGGGGTTACTGCAGGTAGCTACGCAGTCATTTCATCGGCAATGGCGGCCAACCTGACCAGAACTCAACGACTCCGTTCGGAAGAGACGCCTGAGTCAGTTGGACTTGAGTATCGTGATGTGAGCTTCACTAGCCGAGGTGGAGACGCAAAGCTCTCAGGATGGACCATCACACCTGAGTCCGTATCAAACTCATCACATACGAACGCACGTGACACTTCATGGGTTATTATCGTCCACGGTGACAACACCAACCGAAGCGACGCTAGAACCGTCACGCTGGCAATCGCTCGTTCGCTCAGTCGCCGTGGATTCGGAATATTCATGTTCGATATGCGCGGTCGAGGCGATTCACCAGCAGCAATGTCGTCATCAGGATATTTCGAACGACTCGATCTTCAGGGTGCTTCCGATTATCTCGTTAGCAAAGGTGCCGACCGTAGCCGTATTGGCGTTCTGGGTTTCTCGCTGGGCGGTGCCGTAGCATTGATGGCAGGATCGAATCCCAACAACTTCGGGGCAGTCGTATCCGATAGTTCTTTCGCTGATTACTCACTGATACTTCGAAACTCCATGACAGGTATCAAACGTCCGTTTACGTTTTTGTTTCCAGGAATGGAATTCATGGCGAAAACTATTTACGGAATCGACATCAAGGATATTTCGCCAGCACGAGCAATCGCACGATCCGACACACCGGTGTTAGTGATTCACGGTGAAGACGACGCAGTGATCCCTGTGGAGCATGCTCGGCTACTTGGGCGAGCGATTGGTGCCAGCTTCGGCGAGATAGATGGTAGCGACGAAACGATATGGATAGTTCCGGGCGCAGGGCACACAGGTTCGTTCAAAACCGAACCTAAGGCTTACATAAAAAAGTTGGTTAAATTCTATGAGGCGCACCTAGGTGCACCTCATAGATCACATTTGACAGTGGCTGATAATTCTGAAAAATCAGAAGACTAGTCTGCAGGCAGTGCCGCCTGTGCTTGCCTTACAACCAGAGTGAAACCTTCAGGCTCACGTATTGCCAGTTCAGCGAGTGACTTTCGGTCGAGCTCGATGCCTGCTAATACCATGCCGTGAATAAGGCTTGCGTAGTTGATTCCAAGTGCACGTGCAGCAGCGTTGATTCGAACGATCTGGAGAGATCGGTTCGTACGCTTCTTCAAGCGGCGATGAGCCGTAGAATATGCCTGTGCGTGAGTCAGTGACTCACGGGCGACGCGATAGCGCCTGCTACGTGCAGCCCTGTGGCCTCGCGTTGCTTTTAGTACGGCTTTATGCCGCCTTCGTGTCGTTTTACCGGCTTTAACCCTGGCCAATTAATTTCTCCTTGGCGTCAATTGCGGAGCATCCGATGTAGCCCCAACAATGAACTCAGATAGTGGTGCAGTTGCTTCTAGTGAAGCGCGCTTATTGCCTGCTTGATTGTCTTCGAGAATGTCTTCGAGTCGAGAGCAACCTTACCGCCAAATAGACGCTTGACTCGTGAAGCCTTGCGTCGGCGGAAGTGGCTCTTCGGACCCTTTGACCGCAGCACCTTGCCGGTACCACTTATGTGGAACCGTTTTTTGGCGCCCTTATGGGTCTTCATCTTCGGCATATCAGGTAATTTCCGTTCTCAATTCTCGTTTTCAGACAGTAGTTGCCTGAACTTATTATTCTTTTGCAGAATCGCCGTTTGAAGGCGCTCCGCTCGTAGTCGCTACTGGAGTCGACTTCACTTGACGATCTCGTTCTTTCTGTTGAGGGGATGGTGCAAGCAATATACTCAACACTCGCCCTTCCATACCAGGCGGTTTCTCAAGTTTAGCGACTGTCGCTACACCTTCAGCAACTTTTCTCAGCACTTTCATTGCGATTTCGGGGTGGGCTCGCTGCCTACCTCGGAACCTAACGAATACCCTGACCTTAGCTCCTTCTGCAAGAAGCTTCTTTGTCATATTTATTTTCGTTTCGACATCGTTATCCGACATCACAGGGCTAAGGCGTACGTCTTTTTGCTTACTCGCACTTCGTGAAACCATGCGAGCTTCACGCTGCTTTTTGCTCTGTATAAATTTGAATCGACCATAATCCAGCAAGCGGCAAACTGGCGGACTTTGGTTAGGGCCAACCTCTACTAAGTCGAGACCCTCGTCCTCAGCCATTTCCAGTGCGTCACGAATGTGCATCACTGTTGAATCAGACGAATCTTCTCCACGAATTACCCGAACCTCGTCGGCTCTAATTCGGCGGTTCACCCTAAATTCTTTTGCTATGTTCGCGCTCCCTATGACACTGAGCAGATAATACCCACTGAAATGCGTTCCTAAAACACCTGTCCGGCGCGCACTTCTTGCCAATGTCGAATTGGTCGAACTTTCAATATACCAACCATGCGCCCGATACTCAATTGGAAACTAGCACGAATCTCTTCACTGTTGTTACACGTAATACATGTTGAGTCCACTGCATTGCCAAACCGTCGCTATGGTACGATTACTCCAGCTTTGGGTAGCAGAAATTGCCATCCAAATATTGTCTTGATATCAACGATTGAATCGTAGTGACCGAAATCAGATCCAACTTGATCCCCAAGTTACCAAGTAACTAACGGTCGGATCTATTACGATTAACCACACTTAGTAGTAACAATAGGACGGCCAGGACAAATGAGTAACCGCTGGATGCGGAATAGCCTCCTCTATCTCGTGATCATCGTCGCAGTGATCACCATTTTCTTCATGTTTGTCGATCAGCCAGCCAGTGGCTCAGAAGATATCGGCATAAACGAAGTTGTAGAGTTGGCAAAAAACAGTAGTGGATCTGCAAAACTTCAAATTGAAGTTGAAGGCAATTCGCTATCAATTACTGATGGTCTGAACACTTTCACTTCCGTTAAGGAAGATGGATCGAGCGTTGCGGAGTTATTAAGCAATGCCGAAGTTCCGAGTGCCAATTACTCGCTGAAAGTTAATTCAGGAGGCGGATTAGGTAGCATCTTTGGACTCCTTATAGGCTTCCTACCTCTAATCCTATTCGGAGGAATCCTGGTGTTCATGATGCGTCAGGCACAAGGCAGCAGTAATCAACAGATGGGATTCGGCAAAAGCAAGGCACGAATGTTCGTTGGCACCAAAGCCACGGTCACATTTTTCGATGTTGCAGGTATTCCTGAAGCAAAAGAAGAACTCGAAGAAGTTGTTGAATTTCTCAAGTACCCAGAACGATTTCAAGCTCTGGGCGCAAAAATACCTGCCGGAGTACTCCTTGTAGGGCCTCCTGGTACCGGTAAAACGTTGCTGGCGCGTGCTGTAGCTGGTGAAGCCGGCGTACCGTTCTTCTCGATCTCGGGTTCCGAGTTCGTAGAAATGTTCGTTGGTGTGGGTGCGTCTCGCGTGCGTGATCTATTTGAACAGGCTCGGCGCCACTCACCCTGCATCATCTTCGTAGATGAAATTGATGCTGTCGGTCGACACCGTGGTGCCGGTCTCGGCGGTGGTCATGACGAACGTGAACAGACGCTCAACCAGATGCTTGTCGAAATGGACGGATTCGATTCAACTACGAACGTCATCGTTATAGCGGCCACAAACCGCCCTGACATTCTCGACCCTGCACTTCTACGTCCGGGCCGATTCGACCGCAGAGTTATGCTCGACAGTCCCGATATTCGTGGGCGAACAGCGATTCTCGATGTTCACGCCAAGGGTAAGCCAATCGAAAAGGGTGTTGATCTATCAAACGTAGCTAAGCAGACTCCCGGATTCTCGGGAGCTGACCTGGCTAACCTAATAAACGAAGCAGCCCTACTAGCAGCACGAAATAATCAGAAACTGATTAGCTACGACAATCTAACTGAAGCTATTGATCGTGTATCGATGGGTCCTGCCCGCAAGAGCAAGGTCATCAGTGAGAAAGAACGTAAGATCACCGCATACCACGAAGCTGGTCACGCGCTGGTCGCCCACCTTATGCCCGGTGGTTCGCCTATCGGCAAGATCTCTATAATTGCTCGAGGTCAGGCTGGTGGATTCACTCGATGGCAGCAAGAAGATAAGTCTTACGCTTCACAAGAGCATCTCGAAGCACAGATCGCAGCAGCGATGGGTGGACGAGCGGCTGAAGTACTGAAAGTCGGCGATGTCACTACTGGTGCGTCAAACGACTTTGAACAGGCAACCAGCATTGCGCGTGAAATGGTGATGCGACTTGGAATGAGCGACAGGCTATCAAAGCGATCATTCGGAAAACGACAGGGTGGAGCGGTGTTCTTGGGTCGTGAGATGTCGGAAGAACGCGACTACTCGCTGAAGACCGAAAGCATCATCGACGATGAAATCAACCGACTCTTAAGAGAGGGCGAAGAACGAGCTAACCAGCTCCTCAGCGACCACAATAAAGAGCTGGAAGGTATCGCCGAGTTCCTTCTTTTACACGAGACGATCGATGCCGAACAATTCATTGCAATAATCGAAGGACGAGACCCACTGCTTGCAAGTGCGTTGCTGACCGACGATCCTGCTTCTACGGATGAGCCATCAGTTCCAGTTGATGAAGTATCAGATGGGGAAATTGGCGAAGCTAAGAATCCGGAACCTCAAGCCACTTGATCTTCTCCTTCCAGATGGAAGATGCTAGAAGTGAGGAGATACTCTAGCCGAGTTACTGAGTCACGAGCGATAGTTATCAAAACTTAGAACCACTGAAACGGCGCTTTATGCGCCGTTTCTTTTTATCGAAACGAAATGTGTTTAAAATGGCAGTAAATGAATGAGCAACGTTTTCACTGGAAAGTATTGGACGATTCAAAGTTTCGTATCAGGGTTTTCCAATAACGCCTACCTCATCACATGCAACCGAACCAATAATTCGGTAGTAGTCGACACGCCAGCAGATCCGGTTGAACTAGTCGAAGCACGCGAGAAAACGAATCCCACATTCATTCTTATAACTCACGGTCATCAAGATCACGTCGAGGGGTTTGCTGACGTCAGCGGAGATACAGAACCAATGGTCGGTATCGGTCAAGACGATAAAAATTCTCTGCCAATAAAGACGAATTTACAGATTGATGTATCTACGAACCAGCGACTAAATAGTGGAGATATATCGTTTAGGTCGATAGAAACACCGGGACACACCCCAGGCTCGACTTGCTACCTCTTAGAGACCACCGTTTCGAAAGCCGCTGGTGAGCCAGCTCATGTATTTACCGGAGATACCCTCTTTCCGGGCGGACCGGGACGTTCGTCTTCTCACCAAGCGCTGAAACAGATTCTTGAATCACTTGAGACACATATTTTCTCGCTAAAGGAATCTACGATTGTGCTGCCGGGACACGGGGAATTCACAACCATCTCTAATTCAAAGATTGAATACGAATCATTCAAGTCACGCCCTCTTGATCCGAATCTCTCAGGCGATGTGACCTGGGCGTAAATAATTCCTCCATCATCTAATAAATCTTGATCCCACCACAGCCGCCAACACCACTAGCAACTCGCTGGAAAGACATTTCACTTCCCGATGTGAAATGGGAAGCGTTGGACGTCGTAGTCGCTGCGACCGTAACGATTCTGCTAATTATCGCAATCCTGAGTCTTGGCGGATCGTTCGGTGCCGATGCGGGATTCAACACTACGGTCACAACTCCTACTGGCTACTACATCGGTATTATCTCGGCTATTCTCTCAATTGTTCTAACGCTATTATTTCACTCGCCGCTGTGGCCAATTGTTTTCGCTCTTGGTGCGGGAGTCGGCGTCACAGTCGCCAGCTATCAGTTCGGAAGTGACACTGGTGATGGATCTGCAATCTTCGCTGGCGTACCAGTAGGAATTATTTCTGCAACCGCTATGTCGGGAGCATTCGCTGCAACCGGATTTTCATTTTCAGTGATTCGATTCCGTGAACCGATAAGCGTTCTCGGATTCGTCAAAACCAAAGGGATAAAGCCTTACATATTTGCAGTGGGAATGTGGGTTATCGGCCTGAGCATTCTTTTGTTCTGGGTTCAGGCATTAGTCTGGTTCGGAATCGATTCGCTCGTACCGCCCGACACCGCTCAAAAAGCACTCGATGAAGCCGGCGACAGCATCATCGTAACTATCGTTCTTGTTGGAATTCTTGGTCCGATAGCTGAAGAGATTTTCTTCCGTGGATACGTTTTGCCTGGACTAGTCAAACGATTCGGAATTGTATGGGCCCTTCTATTGTCGTCTCTAATGTTCGGTATGTTTCATATCGATCCGGCCGCAATAGTGCCGACTTTCGCATTGGGATTGGCTCTCGGGTGGGTGTATCTTAAAACCGGTTCGATTTGGCCAGCAATGTTCGCGCACGGGTTGCACAATACTGTAGCGGTAGTTATCGCAAAGTACGCCACGGCGAGCTGATCTCAACTAATATTTAAGCGTGTAATTTCCGTTCAGTACAAAGCTGAACTATTAAGGAACGAACTAGCCACATGGCAACCGACAGAATTCGAGAAGCATTCGAGAAAGCAAAGTCCGAGGGACGAATTGCTCTCGTCCCATATGTCACAGTTGGCTTTCCTGAACTCGGGTTCACCACCGACATCGTTCGATCAGTTGTCGAAGCTGGTGCCGACGTAGTTGAGCTAGGCGTTCCGTTCAGTGATCCACTTGGCGATGGACTAACCATTCAGGCTTCCGGACATAGGGCGCTCGAAAATGGAGTCACGCCTGATACTTGCATCGAATCTGTCAAAGACATTCGTACTGCAGGAATCAATATTCCTATCGTCTTTATGGGTTACTACAACACCATCTTCAACATGGGGCTCGACGAATACTGTTCCCGAATCGCCGAAGCAGGTGTCGACGGTCTAATCGCTGCCGATCTTCCAGCAGCCGAAGCTGGGCCACTTCAAGATTCGTGCGATAAAGCAGGTGTTGCACTTATACCGTTGATAGCGCTTACATCTACTGAGCACTCTATTGAGCACGCCTGCAAACGCGCTGCAGGCTTTATTTACTGCATATCAGTTCTCGGAGTCACCGGTGCGCGAGCCACGATGTCATCTCGGGTTGAAGGTCTGGTAAACAACGTACGCCAGTTCACCGATCTTCCCGTGGCGGTAGGATTTGGAATATCAACTCCCGAGCATGTTGCTGAAGTCGCCGGATTTTCCGATGGAGCAATCGTCGGCAGCGCTCTCATTAACGCCCTCGCCGATGGCGAAGTGGCTGGTGCAGCTGATCGCGGTGGTGCCTATATCAAGTCGCTAACACCCGGCACATCACGAAAATTCGTGGCAAACTAGGTCGCCATAATCACTGGTTTGTCGAAAACTTATTGATAACAGTTCCAAGTACGAGGTACAGATTGGCTACGAAGGTTAGAGGCGTCAAAGGCGCAACAACCACTGACGGCACGACTGCTGAAGATGTGCTGGCAGCTACAGAGCAATTGTTAGCAACTTTGATCGATGCGAACGGCATTGATCAGGACGATGTTGCTGCTGTTCAATTCACCACGAGTCCCGACCTGGTCGCCGAATTTCCAGCAGTTGCGGCACGAGAACGACTCGGCTGGAACGATGTACCGCTGATGTGTGGGCACGAAATGGCTCGCCCCGGTGCGTTGACCCAATGCATCCGTATACTTATATTTTGGAATACTGATATAGCTCAGAGCGAAGTCAGGCACGCATACTTAAACGATGCTGCTAAACTTCGCCCCGACATTTCGACGGATAGCACTAAATAATCATGTCCGAACGCAACTTACAGACAAATTCATTATCAAACCGAAGCGATTCTCGCTCGGCTGGTTTCGTCTTCTGGCGTTCATCTTTTCCTGCTTCGTATAGTGCCAAATATTTTGGCTATGGCTATACCGACAGGCTGTTTATGTACGGACGTTCATATCGCAGCTAAGTCTGAATGGCCGTCCGCAGCCCCTCTGGATTTACGAAGCTCTCCCTCCCACAGCATGCAACTGTCCCGGTCTGACCGAATGAATCATGAATCCCCAGTTTTACACTCACTCCATAGCTCTTTAGAAACTTAATTCGATCATGTCTACGTCAAACGTCCGAGTCACCAATCTTCAACCACTGCCTTCTCCACGATCGTTCATCGACTCGCAGCCGATCACTCCCGAAATAGCGAAGGTCGTTACTGACGCTCGTGCTGCCATCGAAAATATTGAACAAGGTAAAGATGACCGTTTGGTCATGCTTGTTGGACCATGTTCCATTCACGATGAAAAATCAGGGCTCGAATACGCCAAGAAGCTCGCAGTTCTCGCTGAAGAAGTAAAAGACAAGATTCTCGTTGTGATGCGGGTCTACTTTGAAAAGCCACGGACTACTGTCGGTTGGAAGGGGCTAATCAACGATCCTAATCTCGACGGAACGTTCGATATGCAAGCTGGCCTAAAGCGCGCACGTGCGTTCCTGCTTGAAGTTCTGGGACTGGGATTGGCCGCAGGAACTGAGTTCCTCGATCCGTTCACTCCGCAGTACCTTGCTGATCTCATTTCGTGGGGCGCAATCGGAGCTCGCACAACCGAAAGCCAGACTCACCGACAAATGGCGAGCGGACTTTCAATGCCTATTGGGTACAAGAACGGAACCGGTGGAAGCCTCCAGATCGCAGTAGATGCGATGATGGCAGCTCGGTCACCACACGCATTTCTCGGCATCGACCTTGATGGTCGAGCTTCCGTGGTCAACACAGCAGGAAACAAAGCACAGCACCTCATCCTTCGTGGCGGAGCTTCAGGCCCTAACTACGATCAAGAAACCGTCGCAAAGGCATCGAGCCTTCTCTCTGGTGCTGGTCTGAAACCTAACGTTGTCATCGACTGTTCACATGCGAACAGCAACAAGGATCACAACCGACAGCCAATCGTTTTCCGTGACGCTATTCGACAGCGAACTGCTGGAAACGCCGGTATGATCGGTCTAATGCTGGAAAGCCACCTAAACGAAGGTAATCAGTCGCTGGGCAACCCTGCGGATTTGAAGTACGGTGTTTCTATCACTGATGCATGCATAAACTGGGCAACCACCGAAGAATTGATTCGTGAGGCGCACGCAACCCTTAGCTAGAAAGCTAAGAATTGCGGCTCGATTTCATCAGGCCACAATTCCAGCATCCAGACGATCATGTCGACAACTGACCTGTTCGCATCAATAGACGCTTCAGAAGGCCCGACGGTCGCCACCATCGGTACATTCGATGGCGTTCATATCGGGCATCAAGCACTACTAAACCGAGTGCAAGATGAAGCTATAAAACGCTGCGCAAAATCGGTCGCTTTCGTGTTCAAAGAACAGCCGAGAGCGTTCATCAAACCGAACACACGGGTTACGTACCTCAGCGATATCGAAACTCGCCGAAGCATACTCACTGACATGGGTATAGATCACGTTATCGAACTTGAATTTAGCTCTGCGATCCAAAAACTATCGTCGGACGAATTCGTTGGAGCTCTACGAAATCGCATCGGGCTTGTTTCGTTGATTCTTGGCCCTGGTGCAATGATTGGATCAGATCGCGCCGGAGTCGAGCAGCTCTCGGCTACCAGCGAACATACCGACATCAAGTTTCTTGGCCTGCCATCGATAGTGGTCGATGGTGAATCTGTATCGAGTTCAGTAATTCGTATTGCGATCGTCAGCGGAAACTGTGAACTTGCTTCCAAAATGTTGGGTCGAAATTACTCGATTACCGGTGTAGTTGCGCACGGAGAAAAACGTGGACGAGAAATCGGTTTTCCGACTGCGAATATCGAACCAGAATTTTCAGCAACCGTTCCTGAAAACGGAATTTATGCAACTACGGTCGAAGTCGATGGCGTGACACACAAAGCAGCAACCAGCATCGGCGTACGGCCAACATTCGAAACCGACGGAGGTCGCACGATCGAGGCCAACCTTCTAGACTTCGACGGGGATCTGTATAAGAAGCGACTTCGACTTGAGTTCGTCACACGCCTCAGGGCAGAAGTCGCATTCGATTCAGTCGAACAACTCGTTACCCAAATGAATAAAGACGTCGAGCAAACCCGCCAAATTCTGGCAACTAGTTAAAAATCTCGACTCCGCATCCGATCCCCAAAAAACCGGCAAGCCGGTCAGGATATTTATATGACCACCAACACAGAATTTCAAAACGTAACCGAAGACCTTAAATGGCGTGGTGCGCTGTTCGATGCCACACCAGGCGCAGAGCACATACTCGCGACTGAAAAAATCACCGCTTACAATGGCTTCGACCCCACGGCGAGCAGTCTTCACATCGGCAACTTGGTTGCGATCATGGGACTCGTAAGACTCCAGCAGTACGGGCACACGCCTGTCGCACTGGTTGGTGGCGGAACTGGCATGATCGGTGACCCTTCAGGACGCGCTGACGAACGAACACTGCTTTCGGTCACTGATATCGACTACAACGTAGAGGCGATTCGTGCGCAGTTAGAGCCATTTCTCGATTTCAACGCAAAATCCAACCCAGCTAGCGTGGTAAATAACGCTGACTGGCTGCGTACCACCGATCTCCTAACGTTCCTGCGTGACGTAGGAAAACACTTCACTGTAAACACGATGATGAGTCGTGATTCAGTGAAGGATCGATTCAGCCGTGACAGTGGAATTTCGTTCACCGAGTTCAGTTACCAGCTGCTTCAGGCATACGACTTCCTAAAGCTTTACGAAAATGACAACGTCGGCTTCCAAGCTGGCGGGTCTGACCAGTGGGGCAACATTCTTGGCGGAGTCGATTTGATTCGCCGCATTCATGGAGCCGACTCTGAGGGTCGTCCACGTGCGCACGGAATCGCCTACCCACTGGTAGTAAATTCCAACGGTGAAAAATTCGGTAAGTCGATTGGTGGAGCGCCAACGCTCGATCCCAAGCTGACCTCCCCGTACAAGCTTTACCAGTTCTTTCTGAACGTAGCCGACGCCGATGCTGTTCCTTACGTAAAACTGTTCACCATGTTGAATCAGGTTCGGATAGGTGCGCTTGCAGAAGCCGTGAGTGCAGAGCCTCACAAACGAGCGGCGCAAAAAGCGCTTGCTGAACAAGTAACGCTTACGATTCACGGACAGAGCGGGCTAGATCAAGCTCTCAAAGTGACTCAAGCGTTCTTTGGTGGCGATATATCTGGATTGTCTGCAGACCAAATGGAAGATGTTCTAGATGGATCTTCAGTAACCGAAGTAACCAGAGATCAACTTTCGGGCGAAGGTCTGCGGTTCTCCGAACTCGCTATTTCAGCAGGAGTCGGTAAATCAGGCGGCGATGTACGACGCACAATTGAACAGGGCGGCATGTACCTAAATGGCGAACAAATTGGTGATGCCAACCGAACGATCAAAACCGAAGACCTAGTAGAAGGCCGCCTCCTGATAATACGTCGAGGCCGAAAAAACTACTCACTGGTCAAACTAGCGGAGCAGTTGGGGCTCTGACATTCCGAGGAGCTTGAGACAGAGGAATGGAGATAGGCAGCTACCTATAGTGTGCCGATACAGGAGCCACTGTGTAAGTGGAGAACAGATGGGCGTTTTGAAACACGCACCGTCGCAACTCGGCACCAACTATTACGATTTAGATGGTATCAACGAGATCGGTTGATAAGCGAATTTACTCAGGCTTCACACGGGGCGCTAGGGCAACCGAGTCCCGTCGATATCACAACCACTGGTCGAACGTCGAGGCAACCTCGTAGAATCGAAATATGTGCGCATCTGATCGAAGATAGAATATTCATCACGAACTCTCCAGAAAGACGAAATTGCTCCGCCAATATGCTGGCACAACCCGATATCGTCCTGCATTTTAAGGATGGGACGAAGACTGCCAGTCGAACATTCAGCATCACGTCTAAGAGGGGATCGCCGACAACCAGGCGATATAGGACGGCTGGATCGCAGACACTATGACCGATGCGTAAAACCGTTTAGAACATCACGCTCAACACCGCTCAATGAAATACTGTTAATACCCATGAATCCATATCTAAAGTTAGTCGCACGGAAGCTTCATCTATCAGCGCACCAAATAGCGATCATCGCTTCTCTCCTGATAATCGCTCTTTCGGTGGCTTGCGCAAGCGATCCGGTCGACGACGTCGACGATGGGATTGTAATTGAAGGACTTACTTCGCCACGCGGGCTCGCTCTTGACCGGGACGAGAACCTGCTGATCGCAGAACCTGGTGGTGGTCGGGTGCTCAAAGTCACACGTGACGGCGATGTCAGTTCTTTCGCCACCGACTTGCCATACTCGGTCAAAACAGGTCCAGAAGCGGCATACCGAGCCGGTCCTTCAGCGATCAGTCTTCTCGACGGGGAATTATATGTCATCGTGGGCGAGTTCATTGGCGACGAGTCAGCACGTCTTTACCGCATCACAAGTGAAACCGAATACGAGCCTGTGACACCGGTGACCGATGGTTGGGCTCCGCTTGATAACCGATTATCCAACCCTTACGACCTTATCAACGCGCCTGAAGTCGATGGATGGATTGTGTCGGACCCGGGCGGAAACTCTCTACGAGCGGTCGACATGGACGGCAATATTTATGACTATGTGGTGTTCGATAACTTCACTATTCCGGATTACGAGGCAGAAATTGAGATGGTGCCAACGGGGATAGCGCGTGGTGCTGATGGAGCCGTCTACGTCGGTTCGCTGACAGGCTATCCCTATCCTACAGGCGAGGCTGTTATCTGGAGAGTGATAGACCTAAACGGTGATGGAGATGGGATGGACGAGGGGGAAGTTGAGCCATATGTCACCGGACTCACTGCTGTCACCGACGTAACATTTGGAACCGACGGCACGCTCTACATAGCGGAATTCTCAACAGATACAGAGACCGTTCTCCAAGGAGGAGATTTTAGTGAAAATGCCGAATCCTATCCCGGACGAGTCCTCAGATGGAATGGGAGTGAACTAACGGTAGTTACCGATACTGTTGTTTCACCAACCAGCCTTCTCGTAACAGAGTCAACTCTCTACATAAGCGAAGAGTTCGCCGGAAGAGTCTCCAAAGTTCCACTCGACTAACCACAATCGTTAACGTGAAGGTTCTTGGTACTGTCCCGCTATTTTCAGCCAGAGAAACGCAATAAGGCCAGCCATCAGACTTGTATTCATGGTGGGGACGGACCAGGAGGCTGTAACCGGTCGACGTCTGGTGAACACTCCTGGCGTTGGTACGTGGGACTGATCCCATGATCTACGCGTCTGTTTCTTTCGCCCGTACAGATTCGGGAAGACGAATACCGAGAGTGGGTTTAAAGCCACACGGTGATGTCAGATCGTCGAATCATCTCAAAACTGCTGCAACAGAATTTGCCATTAAAGGATTAGAGCTTGACTGGGTAGATATGTTCAGGGGCGCCGATATACTTGGATATCACCACGAATCCCATCACAAAAACCTCACAAACTTCACGCAGAAAATTTACAGCCGTTTTACATATTGAGAGTTAGAATTCTTAAAGGTAGTTCATGAAACGTTTGCGAATCGCTCGCTAAAGCGTTTTACACGGGCAACCGCCAATTTGAAAGATTAGTCGAAATCCGTACGAACGGAGCAGTCCGGTGAGCAGTCAGAACCAGCCAAACCTTCGAATCCCAGGTCCAGTACCGCTACCCGATGACGTCCTAGAAATCGCCGGCTCGCAGATGATCAATCACCGTGGCCCTGAATACGCCGACATGCTTGATCGCATGACGAAGAACCTGAAGACCGTGTTCATGACTAAGAACGATGCGTACTTCATCACATCATCGGGAACCGGTGCGATGGAAACGGCCATCGTGAACACCATTTCACCTGGCGATAAAATTATTTCGATCATCATCGGTACGTTCGGCGAACGATTTGCAGAAATCGCAGAAGCATACGGCGGAGATGTCACGAAAATCACCTTCGATCTTGGGATGGCTGCCGATCTAGATAAGGTGCGAGAAACTCTCAAGGGTATGAGCAACGTGAAGGCAGTGATCTTCACCCACAACGAAAGCTCAACAGGTGTTTCAAATCCGCTTGAAGAACTCTGCCAGCTCATCCACGAAGAATCCGACGCACTGATCCTCGTCGACGCTGTATCCAGCGCCGGTGGAGTGCCAATCTCTGTCGACGCTTGGGGCATCGACGTTGTTGCCACCGCTTCCCAGAAGAGCTGGATTTCGCCTCCTGGAATCTCGATGGTTACGTTCTCGGATAAAGCTTGGAAGGCTCACGCCATCTCGACTTCTCCTAAGTACTACCTCGATGTTCAACAATACGAGGACTATCTGAAAATCGGTCAGCCGCCGTTCACTCCTTGCCTGCCAGTAATGTTCACGCTTGAAGTTGCTTTGCAATCGATGGTCGACGAAGGAATTGAAAATGTGTTTGCTCGCCATCATGAGATCGCACAGCACACCCGTGAAGGTGCGAAGGCACTCGGACTCGATTTGCTGCCAGACCCTCGCTTCGCTTCGAACACCGTTACAGCCATCCGCTTGCCGGAAGGTCTCGATGGTAAGGCGTTCTTGGCAAAGGTAACCAAGGATTACAACGTAATTCTTGGTGGTGGCCAGAAGTCGCTAGTAGGCAAGATTTTCCGAGTTGGTCACATGGGTTGGGTCGAAAAGGCTCACATCGATGAGGCTTTGAAAGCTGCAGAAGAAACCCTCAAGTCGATGACTTCGTAAGTTAGTTTTTAGCCGTTCTAGATGGTCGGTATTTCACTAGGTACACCGGTAAGACTGAACGACTCTTATACGTATGTCACTGCTGAGAAATAGTCGGACATTGATTGAGATATCTCTGATCGCTGTAATGTTTGCTTTGACTGCGGCATGTGGTGGTTATTCAAATGCTAACTGGCCTGTTGCAAGTGGTTCGACCTCAGCGACGACTTCGACATCGGAAGTAGCGGTTACCGCCACTACGTTAGTACCTGCTGTCAGAGATCTCGTAGTAGAACCAATCGAACCGCCCCTTATAAATACGCCATCGCCTGTAACTAGAACTTCCTCCGATTTCACTCTATCGTCAGTTCAAGTAACCCAATATAACCTTTCGCAATTCTGAGACGATAAGCCGGTAGCGGTAGTCTTTTATCGCACTCGACCTAACCACACCTAAGGAATACGGCTTGGTTAACCAATTCAATGACGAATTCGCCGTCAGTATCGGTGTTCCTGATCGATACTGACGGCGAATTCGTTTAGCAAAGCGTCGGATTGAACTACACCCGCCAAGTCGAAGCCGAAGAAATCATCGAGCAGGTCGCAAAGCTCGGCTAGACTCATGTCTGTGCATATTCAAAAAGCCATGCTTGCTGTTATTGCGGTCTTTCTCATCGCCGTCGCTGCATGCTCAAACTCAACAACTCCTGAGCCGACGGCTACGCCGATACCGATCGCTACAGCTATTACTGCAACGGTCGAGAATCTAACTGAAAGTTCACCGTCACTGGCTCCAGTTTTCTCCGTATCGAATATCGATGGTGAAAACGTTCGATTAGAATATTTACTCGGCACAGTGCCCGTTTATCTGGTGTTCATTCCATCAACCACGAATGAATTAGACATTACACAACTCGAACAAATCCAGTCTCGAATGGAACAGTTCAAAGAAATGAACGCAGAAGTTGTTGTTGTTGTTTCTGAATTACCAACGCAGGTAATTAACGCCAGAGATGAGTTTGCTCTCGACTTCTCACTTATCGCAGATCCCATCGATGTCGTTGCAAACGATTGGCAAGTGTTCGATCTTGATAATGATGGCGAATCGAATCCCGCCAGTTTCGTATTCGATGCCCACGGAAACCTAGTGGCGCGTCTAGTCGCAGCCGAGCCGAACGACCGCCCATCCATTGATGAAGTGCTCAGTGTGATAAGAGAATCGCTCAGCGTCGGGGCAATCTAAAGAATTTCACCGAACTGCTGGATAACGGCTCCGGCAGGCGGCTTCGGGAAGAAGTTTGTCGCCTTGGCTGGCAATCGCCAACCTCGAGTTACTATCGCAACGAACTCATCGAGCGGCACAGGTCGCATGATGAAGGCCATTCGCGCTTCACCACTTTCGATCTGTCGAGCAATTAGCTCAGCATCGTGATGAGGGCTGATAACCAATTCTTCGCGCTCTTCAGTAATGACAGGCCGGAGAATGTGCGAGTGAAGTTGCGAGTACTCAGAATTTTCTAATGCGTTCTCCGCAGGCGCCGGTGATTTCATGCTTGCGATATGAAACTTACCGGGCTCTTTCGCGTACAAGCCAAATATCACTTCCGTACTTTGACGTTCACCAAGTGCCACCGAGAATTCTTCGATTTGATCCTTTGCCGAAAGACCAGCACTAGGCGTCCATTCTTCGAGATCGCATGTGTTTTCTAAAGACTCGATGATCGCAGAAAATTCTTCATCTGTAGTCGACTCCACAAGTCGGTGGTAACCACGGGTGATCAGACCCGGCTCATCGAACGCAACCATTAACATTATTCGGAAGTTAATCGACTCGTCGTGCTCAACTTCTCGTTCTGCACGAACGCTTCCTCGATACCGCAGAGCCGCTTCGTATCGATGATGGCCGTCAGCGATGAATATCTCGGCATCCTTGAGTGAGGCCTGAAGAACACCAATTGTTCCGGGATCCGAAACTCGCCACAAACGCAGTTGCGGCATATCGGGCGGATTAAACACAGCGGTCGGTTCACCGCCAGCGATCGCCCTAACAAGATTGCCCACGCTAGATCGTAGATCATCTCTGAATATCGATAGCAATGGACTGTAGTTCGACTGCGCAGCTCCCATCAATTTCACACGGTCGGCGACCCATTCAGATCGAGTCCCCTCGTGAGGAAGTATGACATTCTGATCGTAATCTTCAAGTCGAACGGCAGCTACGAATCCACGCCGTAAATGCGTTTGCCCCTGATACTCAAACTTTTCCTCGGTTACATATATCGAAGGGGTTTCTTCGTGTTTTAGCACACCCGAATCGGTCCATACTTGAGCGGTTTCGGCAGCTGAGTCGTACGGGTCTTGCGTAAGCCCACGGCGCGCCAGCTCAAGCCGGACGATGTTGTACCGCGAGCGTGCATACAGTTCTTGCTGAAGCTGTGGTGTGATGACGTCGAACGGCGGGCAAACGTTAAGACTCACGTCGCCAGCGACTTCGGGGTTATAACGTACTGCTCGGAAGGGCTGAATTTCTGCCATAAGTGAGTTTGAGATAAGAGTCTTGAAGCGTAATAATCGACGCAATTAGGTAAACGAGTATAAACCTACTTTCAGAACTGATCTCTTCGTCAAGTACGATCATATTCAAGATTCTTCTAGTTGAGTTGAATCTTCTGGGCGTTGTTATACTCGTCAGGCCGCTTTTGCAGCACATATTTCGGTGCCTTAGCTTTACGTATTACCCTTGGATTAACTTTCGAATTTCTAACCTGTGTCCAACCAAGAATTACCTCTCCAAATGCAGTTCGATTCCGCCTCGTCGACTCCCGACGAACTAGTCGCTCGTGCTGCTCAACTTCGTGAGGAAATTAATAGCGCAAACCGGCTGTACTACGTCGAAAATGCACCTGAACTAGATGACGCAGAGTGGGACGCTCGTATGCAGGAACTTCTTGCCCTAGAAGCTGCACACCCCAATCTTCATTCAAATGATTCACCAACTCAACGCGTTGGAGCGCCACCGGCAGCCGGGTTCGATGAAGTCGTACATCCGATTCCAATGTTGAGCCTTGGAAACGTATTTGATGAGGACGGATTTCTAGCTTGGTACAAGAGAGCGTTAGATTTTCTTGAACTCGATAGCGCACCAATGGTGTGCGAGCTAAAAATAGATGGGCTAGCACTCGCGATAACCTATCGAAATGGCGTCATGGAGCAGGCAGCTACACGAGGCGACGGAGAGAGCGGTGAAGACGTTACGGCGAACGTTCGAACGATTCGAAGCGTTCCACTAAAGCTCGAAGGCGAAAGTGGCACGATTCCGCCAGTAATCGAACTTCGAGGCGAGGTGTTCCTTCCTAACTCCAAGTTCACCACTTTGAACACGGAACGGGAAACGGTCGGCCTTCCTGCTTATGTAAACCCTCGTAACTCAGCCTCAGGCTCGTTGCGACAGCTTGATTCGTCAGAGACGGCGAAACGACCGCTCGACATGTTCTTTTACTCGATAGGCTACGTTGAAGGCCCAGAAGAGATCTCAAGCCATTGGGACACCCTCCAAGCAATAAAAGGGTGGGGTGGCAGAACGAACGAATGGACTCGTGAGGTCAGCACTGTTGAAGAGGTGATGGCGTTCATCGCCAAAACCGGCGAACAGCGTGAATCTCTCGATTACGGCATCGATGGAGTGGTGATCAAGATCGATTCGCTGGCACTACAGCATCGACTCGGATTCGTAGGGCGCGATCCTCGCTGGGCTATCGCTTACAAATTCCCTGCTGAACAAGCAGAAACAACCCTCAAAGCAATTCATGTAAACGTTGGTCGCACAGGCGCCCTAACGCCGTGGGCGGAGCTTGAGCCGGTAATGGTTGGCGGCGTGACTGTCGGTCGGGCGACTCTTCACAACAAGGACGAAATAGATCGCAAAGATTTCCGTGAAGGCGATCGAGTCGTTATACAACGGGCTGGTGATGTGATTCCACAGGTGGTCGAAGTTTCATCGAAAAACAAACGATCTTCTGATTCAAAGCCATACGTATTTCCTGATGCTTGCCCTTCATGTGGAAGCGAAACTGCCCAAAGCGAAGACGAGGCAGTTACCCGCTGCGTAAACGGTGCCTGCCCGGCGCAGTTCGAAAGATTATTGGAGCATTTCGCTTCGAGAGTGGCAATGGATATCGAAGGGCTTGGTGAGCGAGTATCACAAGATCTTCCAAGACTTGGATTCGTATCGAACATTGCCGATATTTACCGTCTACATGAACGTAGAGAAGACCTGTTGGAACTCGACAAAATGGGCAAAACAAGAGTCGATAATCTACTCAAAGGAATTGAAGCATCTCGCTCTCAACCTCTTCCTAACCTGCTTTTCGCATTGGGGATCACTGGTATTGGATCTGAGAGTGCCGAGTGGTTATCTCGACGATTCCGAAATCTCAGTGCTGTGAAAGAAGCGACTGAAGAAGAACTGCTGGCAATCGATGGCATCGGCCTTGTACTAGCGACAACTTTGGTTGAATATTTCGCCATAGAGCAAAATCGAAAGTTGATAGGCGACTTAATCGAACTTGGCATAAACCCAATTGATGAAACACTCGAGCCTTCAGCCGACCACCCCGCCAACGGTGTGACATTCGTGGTTACAGGTCGACTTGAGACTATGTCACGATCTGAAGCTCAAAATCTAATTAAGATGCTGGGTGGAAAAGCCACGGGATCGGTAACAGGCAAGACCGAATACCTTTTGGCGGGTGCTGAGGCAGGATCGAAGCTAGAAAAGGCTCAACGACTCAATGTCCATGTGATTACCGAGTCGGAGTTCATCGCGTTCATGGACGATGGCATTGTTCCAGTAAGTCCTGATCTAGGCAGCTCCGACGAAGAAGAAAATGCTCCACTACTGAGCTAACCCTGCATTGAACTGACTGACATTAGATTAGTGATTACCGAACGTCACTGAATCACTAACCTAATGTCGAAAAAAGTGTCGAAACCGTAGTTGCTTCAGCCAGTGCATCTTCCAGTAAACCATTTGGACTATCGTTGGGCCTGTGTGTCATAAAGATTGGTAAATCTCTCTCAAGAGCTTTCCTAAACATCGTGTCCTACAGGTGGCGGGCAATCTCTCTGGCATACTGATCGGATAGCCGCAGTTGTTTCGATTTTGGTGCTTGATTCACCAAATATCGAAAAACTCGTAAGCCTATTCCGGCTCAATTCCGCTGGAGATTTGCCTGACTTTGCCAACGTTCTCGACGATAAGGTCATATCATTTGTAAACAATTTGTTTGGCAAACCCGGCGACACGAGCGGAAGTAACGAAGATTGGGCGTCTCTTCACTCTTAGACAAGCTGTTTCCAAGCGGCAACGGCGATGGATCTCAAGGTTCACCGTGGATAATTCTCGGACTTGGAAACCCTGGCGCTGAGTACAAAAACACCCGCCACAATGTTGGCTGGTGGTGTATGGATGAGCTGGTGAAACGCACTAACGCCGTTCTGAATCGCAAACACAAAGAGTTGCGATTCGCTGAGGTTAAACTTGGAACGTGTCCAGTAGTTCTTGGCTATCCGCGTACATTCATGAATCGATCCGGAACGGCTTTGAGTTATCTCACAAATCGATTCAATCCTGAACCAGAAAAAATTCTGGTAGTCACCGACGATATAAACCTGAAACCCGGTTCCGTGCGTATAAGGAAAAAGGGCGGTCCAGGCGGACACAACGGGTTGAAGTCGATCATCACGACTCTCGGCACTAACGAGTTCCTACGAGTACGGATTGGTGTAGGAAATCCTGAATCATCTGCTGAACAGGTCGCCCACGTATTAGGAACATTTGATCCAAAATCACGTGAGCTTGTTAGCGCGGCTGCCAACCGTGCCGCAGATGCGATAACGATGATCGTGAACGGTGAATTTGATAACGCTATGAACAAGTTCAACGCCAAGAGCAATGACGAAGCACCAACATCGAAATGACGCTGGGCATAATTTTATTGCAACAATCAAAAAGATTGATCGTCAATTCAGTCGCTTTCAGCGGATTAGCAGCCTTCGCAATGCTTGGCGGCGCTTGCCAAAACAATTCCGATAACGATCCAGAATCTTCCGCTTCAGTAATCGTATCTTCAGACGAACCAACTCAATCGCTAACGATCGTCGAGTCTTCGTCCACTCCGGCTCCGAGCGCCACAAATCGTCCGACAGATATCGCTACTGCCACCTCAGATCCCATCTCTGTACCAACGGCGACGGCGACAGCAATACCGCTCATTCCTACTGTAGAAAGTTCTCCAACTCCCACTGCGACTCCTATGCCAATATTCGTCCCAGCACGCCAAGAACCAAACATTCCAACACCGCCGGATCGAGATCTTCAGGATCTTGGAAAACGCTTAGTCCCCGGCTACAACGAGTCGATAACCTCTTTTACTTCGGAACCTTTGATCCTCGGTCAGCAAGTTGAATTTTGGGTATCACGTGATATCGGTAGCGTAATCGTTAACGGCGAAGTTTCTTACATATCGGAACACGTTTACTGGGTGTTCGAACATGGTTTCGAACCTGATACAGCCGTTATAGCGGAAGTCGCTAACAACTTCGAATCCGACGTATGGCCAGCGGTAACTAACGTTTTTGGCACGCCACTCATACCTGGAATTGATGGGGACGACCGGATAGTCATCTACACCAGCATTCTCCGTACTGGAGTTGCTGGATATTTCTCTGCTGCCGATTCGTATCCGATCGAAATTCGAGATCACTCAAATCAACGTGAAGCGCTGTACATGTCGGCGGACAGGATTCAACTCACTGATAGCGAATACCTCAGTGTGCTCGCCCACGAACTTCAGCATGCGACCCATTTTGCGACCGACAGTAGCGAAGATTCCTGGATAAACGAAGGACTCTCCGAAGTAGCCGCAGAAATCGCTGGATTCGAGCGATCAGCAGTCAGCCAATTCGTTCGAGCACCTGCGACTTCGCTCACGGCTTGGGCACAAGACATTACGATTTCAACTGCTAATTACGGAGCGGCGCATCTCTTCTTAGACTTCGTCGCCTCACATTACGGCGGTAATGAAATCCTCTCTGCAATCGCGCTCAATCAAGACGATGGAATTAACTCGATCGACGGAACCCTCACCGAAATGGGCTTTAGCGCTACCGCAAACGATGTTTTCGCCGACTGGCTAATCGCCAATTACCTACATGAGGACGAGGGTCCCTATAGCTACAAAGAACGCACCTTCCCACCCGTAAAAAGCATCTACAAACGTGCGCCAGATTCAATCAATGGCAAGGTCAAATCGTTTGGAGCTGACTACGTTGTGACTTCGAGTGGGTCGAGTCAGATGACCATCGGATTTAGTGGCGAAGCAGAAACAGCATTGCTCACTTCTGCACCACATTCTGGTGATACATGTTGGTGGTCGAATCAAGGCGACTCAATCGATTCAAATCTCACTCTAAACGTCGATCTTCGTCCAATAAGTGCAGGTAATACGGCAACGCTGAAGTATTGGGTCAATTACGAAATCGAAGAGTTTTGGGACTACGCCTACGTGATGGTTTCAATCAATAACGGCGAAACATGGGACATCATCGACACCGAGCATACGCTCAATTTTAATCCCAACGGAAACGCTTACGGGGCGGGACTTACAGGCAGGAGTCTCGGATGGGTTCAGGATTACGTCGATATTTCTGAATATTCCGGTGAGCAAGTCTTGCTGAGATTCGAATACATTACCGACGATGCAGTCTTCTCGAAAGGCGCATGCTTCGATGATTTCGAAATCCCTGAATTAAACTGGTCCGATGACACATCTACCGTTGGTAACTGGGATTCGAAAGGATTCGCTCGCGTCGAAGAAACCATCCCTACGCAGTACTTAGTTCAGGTAATCCACGAGAAAAAAAACGGCGATCCGGTGGTTTACCAGCTACCTATCGACATCAATGGAAAGGGCAGTCTGACGGTCGAAGGAATCGATGAAGACGATCTCGTCATCACAGTGATAAGCGCTGTTACGCGCCAATCAACCCTGCCGACCGAATACACCATCGAAATCATCCCATAACTTGCACGTTAGCCCTACTTGGCTTCGATACGATCCCAACCGGTGTACGGCACGAGCACTTCTGGAATAACGATTGAACCATCTTCCTGAAGACCATTCTCGATTACAGCGATCCAGATGCGTGGAAGCGCCAATCCCGACCCGTTCAACGTGTGCGGTAGCTTCGTTGAAGCGCCTACTTCTGGGCGATAGCGAGTGTTGTTACGGCGTGTCTGAAAATCGGTACATGTCGAGATCGAACTAACTTCAAGCCACTCGGCGCAACCAGGTGACCAAACCTCGATGTCATACGTCTTAGCCGACTGGAAGCCGATGTCACCAGCGCAAAGCTGGATCACTCGGTAAGTGAGACCCAATCGTTCGCAAAGCGTTGAAGCCTCTCCAACCATTTCTTCCAACATTTCATCAGAAGTTTCGGGTTTAACGTAGCGGAACATTTCGACTTTTTCGAACTGGTGAACGCGCTTAATTCCTCGAACATCACGGCCAGCCGAAGTTTGCTCTTTTCGAAAGCTCGGTGTCTGAGCAACATATTTCAATGGCAGCGTGTCGGGATCTATGATTTTTCCCTGATGCAGACCGTTCAGTGCGACTTCGGCTGTAGGAACAAGCCACAGATCCGACTCATCATCTCGGTAAAGATTCTCTTTGAACTTAGGTAGGTTCCCTGAACCAGTCATCGTCTCCCCACGAACCAACAGCGGGGGATCGATCTCAGTGTACCCATGCTCCTCCGTATGAACATCGAGCATCCAAGCGCCGATCGCACGCTGTAGCTTCGCACCTTTGCCCTTCAAAACATAGAAACGCGCGCCTGAGATGCTAGCACCAGCCTCTAGATCGAGGATTCCTAGCTCAGTAGCAACATTCCAATGAGCATTTCCGTGCGTTTCGGTAGTGCCTTCCGAAGTTCGAATAATCACGTTCGATTCTTCGTCAAGACCATCCGGAACATCAGCCAAAGGAGGGTTTGGAATCGGCAACAATGTTACGTTCAGTTCTGTAAGAACTGTGGCGAGTTCAGCCTCGACTGTCTTAATACGTTCGCCGGTTTCACGCATCTCAGCTATTTCTTCGAGAGTTGGCTTACGCTTCTCTGCGCCAATTGCCTTGCTCACGTTATTACGTCGAGCACGATCAACATCACCATCCTGAATTAGTTGCTTTCGACGAGAGTCTAGTTCAAGAATCCTGTCGATTGGCGGATCTTCTCCGCGGCGAACCAATGCGGTTCGGAATTTCTCAGGATCTCGGACTATCTGTTCCAGTGAAAGCATTTTTTACTCTAGTAATTTTCAGACCATCGATGCAGATGCGATCGACAATTATGTAAGTATTTACGATTAGATCACGTATTGCGCATAGCTGGGAATAGCAAGATTTCTCGAATCGACTCCTCACCAGCAATCAGCATAGTTAGGCGGTCGATTCCGAGACCAAGCCCACCCGTTGGCGGCATACCGTGGTCAATCGCGAGTAAGAAGTCTTCGTCCAAACGATCAGCTTCATCATCACCAAATTCCAATCGTTGCTTTTCCTGCTGATCGAATCGTTCACGTTGATCAACAGGATCGTTCAATTCGGTAAACGCATTGCAAAGCTCAGTACCCATGACGAAACCTTCAAACCTCTCAACAATTTCGTCGGAGTCAGGTTTGCGTTTGGCGAGTGGTGACATTTCGACCGGGTAGTCGACCAAGAAATGCGGCTGCACCAAATGTGGTTCAACCTCTGTAGAAATTACCTTGTCGAGCAACCGGCCCCAAGCCGAACCTGCCTCAACGTGGATTCCACGTTCTCGCATCGCAGCGGCAAGCGATTCCACATCACGGGTTACGACAAAGTCTATTCCCGTACGTTTCTTAATTTCTTCTCGAAGGTCCAATCGAGGCCACGGGGGAGTCAAATCGATAGAAGGTCGCACGCCCTCTACTTCAGACAGCACCATCGAGCCAGTAGTTTCTTTGGCGATATATGAAACTAGTTGCTCGACCATTTCCATCACATATTTATAGTCTGCGTACGCCTGATAACTCTCGATAGTTGTGAACTCAGGGTTGTGATCGTGATCAAGCCCCTCATTACGGAACAATCGACCGATCTCGAATACTTTTTCGATTCCACCGACGATCAATTTCTTGAGATAAAGCTCTGTGGCAATTCGCAGGTACAAATCACGATCTAGTTGATTGTGGTGAGTCTCAAATGGAGTCGCCTGAGCACCGGCAGCAACCGGAACTAGAATAGGTGTTTCGACTTCGATAAATCCATGATCATGCATGAAATCACGCATCGACCGCACAACGTTTGATCGTAGCAAAGCGTTCTTCATCGCTTTGTCGTTTGAAATCAAATCAAGGTATCGCTGTCGGAACCGAATTTCCTGATCCTGTAAACCGTGCCATTTGTCAGGCAGTGGACGAATCGCCTTGGTTAGAACAGTAACCTTTTCGGCCTCAACACTGACTTCGCCGCGCCGAGTACGAATAACCGAACCCTCGACACCGATAATATCGCCAATATCCAGCAGATTTACGATTTCGTAGGCTTCATCACCCATCGTGTTTTGACGAGCGAACGTCTGAATCGAACCGTACCCATCTTTTAAATCTATGAACGCAGCTTTACCCATTCCACGCCGAGCCATGACGCGGCCAGCGATACGGACGGTTTCAGTTTTTGGATGTTCCGCATCATCACCAACTACGTTGCTCGCCATAATTTCAGCGTACTCAAACAGTTTGGTAGCTTCAATTGAAGTGTGGGTACGATCATACCGAGCTGGGTACGGATCAATACCTTTCGCTCGAATCTGGGCTGCCTTAGCTAGGCGATCTTCGATGAGTTTCTGCTCACCCGCTGCCTGTTCTTCTTGATTCGGCTGTTCTTGTTGATCTTCGTTAGTCATATATTTCGTGGCAGGAAAATTCTGCTGTACTTCGTATTCAGTCGTATCGTCACGCAGCTGAGTTCTACTCTGCTGCTGCAGCAATTCATTCTAAGCCAGCTAACGAACATACAGAGCATAAATCCACAACGGATTCAGACACACTCTGACAGCACCGCTTCCGTGTAAAAACGCAAAAATCGGTAACAACCCACGATGGTCAATAATCACCCGCACCGTGAATAATCATTTTCGTCCCATCCTTTCTCTGGACTTATCAGAGGAAAAAACAGTGGTTTCAAGTGCGGATCGAAAGTGCGATGAGTAACAAGCGAAGAGGATCGTCAGATTTTCGACGAGCTTCCGGTGGAAGTTCTCTTCGACCTACCACATCCAAAGTGAAATCAGCGATTTTCTCTATGCTTGGACCTGCTGGAACAAGCGGACTTCGTGTTCTAGATATCTACGCAGGAACTGGGGCGCTTGGGATAGAAGCTCTAAAACGTGGCGCCACAAATGCCGTGTTTATCGAGCAAAACAGACGTCGTTGTGACGACATTAAAAAGGCTTTGGAAAAACACAAATTGGCAATGCAAAGCTCAGTCCAGACAGGAAACGCACTCAATGTAGTCGGAAGATTACAGGGTGAGTTCGACCTGATTTTTGCCGACCCACCATACGATTTGGTGGAATTTGAAGCGTTGTTTCATAAAGTCAGCGAAGCACACTTGATCGCTCCAAATGCGATCGTATTTGCCGAGCACTCGAAGATGACCAAGCTATCAGACGCACTTCCGGGGCTCAAATTATCTACGCACCGACTCTACGGCGATACCGCAGTTTCGGTCTATAAATCTGCAACCGATACGTCCCCTTATTCAGGGACAGCAACAGGGGGCGAATAGATGGCGCTAGCGATCTATCCTGGCACATTTGACCCAGTGACCAATGGTCACGTGGATATTGTCGAAAGAGCATCACACACTGTCGATCATTTGACAGTTGGTGTTGTTCAAGTCTCATCGAAACGAACCATGTTCAACGTCGATGAGCGAATAAAAATGTTCGCCGATGCAGTGGCACACGTGTCCAACGTATCGGTGGAATCGTACTCAGGGCTCACGGTCAACGCTGCCCGAGAAATCGGCGCAACAGTAATAGTTCGTGGTCTACGAATCACTAGCGATTTCGAGTACGAAAGTGAAATGGCACTAATGAACCGCAGGATGGCTGAAGATATTGAAACGATTTGTCTTTTTAGCGCTCTGGAATTCCAGATCCTGAGTTCTTCAAGAGTGAAGGAAGTAGCCACTCTCGGCGCCGATGTGTCGGATCTAGTTCCTAAAAACGTTTGGGGGCCTCTGGTTGAGAGGCTCGAACAGCAAAAAGCAAGCATCAATAATTAGCACGCGTCAGTCCACACACATGGAGGCAGTAATGACACTTATGTCACAACTAGAAGATCTTGAGGCGATGATCGTCAAAGGTCGAGTACCAGGAACAGCACGAACGCTCGTAAATTTGGACAAAATCACGGCAGTTATCGCCGAGATGAAGGGAGAAATGCCCACTCAGATAAACGAAGCTGAAGGTGTTGTTCGTCAGAAAGACGCGATCATCAAGCAGGCTGAACTAGAATCCCGTCGAATTCGAGCATATGCAGATGAAGAAGCCACGACGATTCGTCAGCTGGCTGAAGAGCAGTCGAACACTTTGCTGACAACTTCGCAAGAAGAAGCCCGTGCGATGATTCAGGAAACTGAAATCACTCGAGTGGCTAACGAAGAAGCAGTCGTAATTGAAGCCGATGCTCAGAAGCGTGCTAGCCGATTGATCGATGATGGTGAGAGCCGTGTAAACGGAATCTTGAACGATGCAGAGACTTCAGCAGACTCACGACGCAAGGGAGCAGACAACTATGCTCGCGAGGTACTGTTCACGCTTGAAGAACGGGTCGCCGACACGCTTGGTCAGGTTAGAGGTGGTATTGACCTCCTAGACGCCCGCCCAGTAGCAAACGTCGCCGATTAGTTCTGGTTCGCCTCGGAGCTCGTGATGTGTCCAAGTTAGAAAGCACGCACGGCATTAACAAAAGAATCAACCACTCAGCCCTGTGCTCGCTCTCAAAAAGCGATGCAGGACTGAGTGGTTTTAATAAGTCGATAAGCTAGCCCAAAATAGCCTGTTCAAAAAATAGTTGCCGAACAAGCCATCCGCCTGAACGAGCGCGCCACGCCAAACCCCAAAGTGCTTCCTGATCATTGGAATCTTTTGTTATTCCGGCTTCCTCAGAAGGAATCGAACTCGCCCTTACGGATGCAAAATCACCTTCGTGTAGCCGTCCACTCGCTGGTCGAACTTCTGATAAGCCTCTGGAGCTTCATCCAGAGAAACTTCATGCGAAACGACAAAGCTTGGCAGTGCCCGGCCCGAGATGATCAGATCACGCAAATTAGCGTTGTACTTCTTCACGTTGCACTGCCCGGTTCCCAACCGAATTCCTTTTTCGAATAACTGACCGAAGTTGATAGATAAAGCACCTTTCTTGGCACGCTCATCTACTCCACCAGGATCTGAAGGAACATACAAACCTGGAATGCCAAGCGCCCCAGTCGGAGCGACAACGTCGATTAGCTGGTTGAGAACGATGTTCGGCACCTCGTCCTGCTCACCACCAACCGCTGAAGAACCCGCAGCCGTTGCCTGATACCCAACAGCATCTATGCCCTTGTCGACACCTTCACCATCGAGATGCGCTTTGATCTGCTCAACAGGGTCAGCATCATCGTAGTTGATCGGTATGGCACCAATTTCGGCAGCCTTATCGAGTCTTTCCTGAACATGATCAACCGCAAATACTTGCGAAGCACCACGCAATATAGCGCTATACGAAGCCATCAAACCAACAGGACCACACCCGAACACCGCAACACTTTCGCCCGGTATCACACCTGCTAATTCAGTGCCGTGGTAGCCAGTCGGAAAAATATCGGCCAAAAGCGCGAAATCCGCTTCATGCTCAGTGCCATCAGGCAGCAGAAGACAGTTGAAATCAGCGAACGGAACCTGCATCAGCTCCGCCTGTCCACCAACCCACGGGCCCATCGAAACATATCCGTAAGCCCCGCCAGCGAAGCCTGGGTTCACCGTTGTGCAGTAGCCGGTATAACCGCCGAGGCAGTTTTTACAGAAACCGCAGGCAACGTTGAACGGCATCACAACACGATCGCCGACCTTACGTTCTTTGACAGCCGGGCCAACTTCAACGATCACTCCCATATTCTCGTGCCCAAACACAATACCTGGCGTGGCAGCCGTTCGACCTTCGTACATATGAAGATCGGATCCGCAAATACAAGACGACGTGATTTTCACAATGGCGTCGTTCGGGTGAAGAATTTGTGGGTCTGGAACCGTTTCAACTGCAACTTTGAATGGCTCTTTGTATACAACCGCTTTCATACGAATTCTCCTGCTAATGCTCAGAAATAGACTACCTGCTAGGCACACTATGGTCAGCCTTTTGTCGTTTGTCCATAGAAAAAGGTGCCAAAGAGACGAAACGAATAAGGCCGTTGTGACGTCAAAATCCTATCCATTATGGAGAGTATTTAGGCCTGTGCTGAGCTAGTTGAAGTACGAGGGATAATGACGGAGGTGGGCAGGGGCTTGTATATTGCAACATTCAAACGAGCAGAATACCCCCTCAACCTAGCCTTCTCCCTAATAGAGAAGGAACTAGGGAAGAGAACAGCCCATTCGGCCGTTCGCTCCTCTAAACCAGACCTGCAGCCCAGTCGCCACCAAGTACGGTTTCGAACATCCCGGCTGACTCATCGTTCCAACCAAAGCGGTTGACGAGATTCAGACGATAGATGAGTTCGGTAGTGCTGAGACGTGCCGAAAGCGCTTCGTCACTTAAGTCGCCCTGACACAGATCTACGAACGGCTTCATTAGTTCGAGATCAAGTGGATCGTCGTAAGTCGCTTCCAACTGTTCAGGAACGAAGTTCCACGGGTGGCGCCAGAACCGCAGCAGCATGTCCAGCTCATAGTCGGCAGGTGCCATTGCCATTCGATCAAAATCGAGAATTCCAGCTAATCCACCATAGTTGTCGACCAATATATTTCCTAGCCACAGATCACCGTGGCAAAGGACTTTAGGTCGTTCTTCTAGCGCCTCTGACCACTGAGCAAAAGCTCCCTGGGAGGAAGTTAGCACCCGCCCTGGCACAACGTTGTCTACGCTGCGTAGAGCACGGTTGAATGACTTCCGAATGTACTGTGCCCAATTATCGGAGTTCGAATGAAGCATCCCTACATCGGGAACGAACTTCTGCATTTGCCCAAGCGCCGTTGCAAGCTGCTCCGTGAGCTTGACGCGAGCGATCTGATCCAAGCCGGGCCACACGTTGTATCCACTCGATCCGTCGAGGCGAGTGAGAATTACCCATGCCCTGCCTTCGAGAGCGCCGGTTTCAAGAACTCGTGGAGTGGCGACTCCCGGTATCTCCATTTGGCTTACCGCCAACTCATGACTGAATCGTTCGGGGCGACCAACTTCGGGGTCGATCTTGATCACAGTCTCGTTGCCTATAAATACCCAAGTGCCGTATCCGAAACCGTAGTCGACATTGCTGCCAAGTTTGTTGGCAGCC
Organism: Dehalococcoidia bacterium; assembly: GCA_026421185.1. Taxonomy (GTDB): domain Bacteria; phylum Chloroflexota; class Dehalococcoidia; order Lucifugimonadales; family Lucifugimonadaceae; genus Lucifugimonas. Next base: position 45,094 of record JAPKCH010000004.1, read on the forward strand.
CATTCACGAACGCGACCAAGCGCGGCATGGTCATCTTTCTCGTAGTTTCGCACCCAGGGATTAATCAGCATTGCTAAATACAAGTGTAGCGAGGCAATGATGCGGCTGTGTTTTGAAGTCCTCTCGATTAGGGAGTGGGTTGTAGGCGGGTTTAATCGATAGGAAGGCAACTCGTTGATTCAGCCAAACGATCCGGTCAATCCTCTAACTCACCCCTCCAGCTATTAAAAGAAGGAGGACTTATGCAGACATAGCCCGAACGAAACTACTCAGCAGGTTTGAATGCTCGAAGAGTGAGATCAATCATCGACGAACGCCAGACTTCGGCTCCGCCACCGCTTTTGTTTTCCTTGAGAATCTCGACAAGTTCAAATCCGGTTTCTTTAACCAAGGCTAGATAGTCACTCATCACAGCAGCACCAGCGACACACGAAACCCACTCAGCTGCCGAGTTTCTAACTTCCTCCGTAAGAGGTTTATCGGTAACCATGTCGGAAATAACGAACCGACCACCCGGCTTCAATATTCGCATAATCTCTGAGAACACACGTTCCTTCTGTTCCGACAGCGCGATGACGCAGTTCGAAATAACCAGATCCACAGAGTTGTCCTGCTGAGGAATCTGCTCGATGTGACCTAGCTTGAAAACAACATTCGTAGTCTCGAGTTTTTCTGCGTTCGTACGCGCAAGTTCGAGCATGCGAGGAGTCATATCTATCCCGATAACCAAACCCGTAGGTCCGACTTCTTTGGAAGCAAGGAAACAGTCGATACCGCCCCCCGAACCAAGATCGAGAACAGTCTCAGCAGTCTTGGCGTCGGCGATGCCAACCGGATTTCCACAACCAGCCGAAGCGCCAGCAGCAGCAGCAGGTAAAACAGCCCGTTGCTCTTCGGTGTAGAACCTGTCAGTCGCTTTCGTGTTCGACGAAACACGCTCCCCAGCACGTTCAGCAAGTGTCCCGTAATGATGCTGCACAGCCGTGGTAATCGAATCGAGCTGAGCGTGCGTTATCTCGGCGGTCGGATCTCCACAGCACGAAGCATCTTCACCGCAACAAGCCTCACCGGCGTCGATAGGGCTCAGTGTTCCAAATCGGTTGTTCGTCATTTTCTCAGTCTCCTATAATTCTGGAATCGATAACCGTTATCGTGCAGTAGGCCGTCTCAACGCCCGTCTCTTTCACCGTTTTTTCAAGTTGCGGTAGTATGTTAGACCACGCCTGATCCGAAGCTCGGTTTGCCTCAGTTAAAGCGAGTAGTTCTTTCGCTTTCGGTCGTTGAGCACGACCGATTCCATCTCCACGTAATCGCCAGTCTCTAACTCCTTCAAAATTGGGGCGGTCATGGCGTCAGCCGGTCGTGCATCACCGCAAAGTACGATTCGGGTGCGGATCTAATATCCGTGCATCGGCTCGTTGCTCAGCTGTTGCAACATAAAGAACCTAAGAAGGCTTTTACGGTTGAGTGACTACCAGTAGTCTAATCGATACTCGCTAGATCATTTAGCGGTTTAGTTTTTGTGGTAATTTTCTTCTCATTCGCAGCGATTTGATCACTGTAAGGACAATATATCGCACTCGAACCGCGACACTAACGATGACACGCAGCACTGTCATTTCCATAAACGAAGAATACGTAACGTGACAATCTGCCCAAACAAACAATCCAACTTGCGACTACGGACATGTCGTCCACGTCTCCGTCAACTCCGGCGCAGGAACATAGTGTTGTAATCGCCCAATAATTGCCAAGCCGTTCCTTCTCGGAATGAGAAAACTGGCGGTTCAATCCTAATATTTCGCAGCATCAATGATGAGAAATTGAACCTTAAACGGTCTTAAGCCAAGTCCACTCTTCCCGTGGAAGCTATAATCCGCACACCGCTTTTAGTGGCGCATCGTCGTCACGCAATTCCGAGACCTGTCGAGCACCACTCTTCGCCTTTATATGACCACTTCTAAAGCAAACTCCGACGACCAACTCTTCCTCCTTATCGACGGTCACGCAATAGTGTTCCGAGCATGGTTCGCCATGCGCGACCACTTGATCACTGCGTCAGGACAGAACACAACGGGTGCCAGCGGGTTCATGACGATGTTCCTTAAAACGATTCGAGAGCAAAATCCCACTCATATCGCAGTTACTTTCGACACAAAGGCTCCAACCTTCCGAAAAGAGATGTTCCCTGCATACAAGGCTCAACGAAAACCGGTCGATCCTGCCCTTCATGAGCAGATCCCAATTCTCAAAGAAATCCTCGAACCTATGGGCGTACCCGTGTTCGAGTACCCGGGATTTGAAGCCGACGACCTCATCGGAACGCTCTCAAAACAGGCATCTGCACAGGGAATCAAAACGCTGATTCTTACTGGTGATGCCGACCAGCTACAGCTAGTCGATGAATACACATCGCTCCTGATGTACACCGGATTCGGCGATATGCGAACGTACGATCCAGTCGGTGTTGCCGACAAGTACGACGGTCTTGGACCTGAGTACGTCGCCGAGATAAAGGCACTCGAAGGCGACTCATCCGACAACATCCCCGGCGTGCCGGGAGTCGGAAAGAAATCAGCTCGCGCCGTGCTCACAAAGCTCGGTCACTTCCCATCATTGTTCAGTCATCTCGAAGAGGTCGAAAAAATCGAAGGACTCCGTGGCGCCAAGCGCACGATGACCCTCCTCAAAGAGCATCGCGAAACCGCTGCGACCGCGCTGGTGCTTACAACTATCGTTCGTGACGTTCCTGTTGAGTTCAGCGAATCTGATTCCAAGTTCGGTGATTTCGACCGCGGAGCGGTTATCAAGAAGCTCATGGAATACGAGATGCGGATCGTGGCCAACCGCTTGCCGCAAGCCGGAGCTGAATCCTCATCACTAGCTACTAGTTCTGCTGACTTAGAAGCAGCTCCCGGCTGGGAACCGAACGAAGCTCCAGCGGTTACTGCTTCTGGCCAGATGGACATGATGGGCGAGGGCGAACCAGTCGAAGCCTCGACCACACCTGAGCCGCCAAAGCCACTCGGGAAGTACGAAATCGTGAGCGACATGGCTGGGCTCAACTCAATGATTGACGCTCTTCGTACCAAAGGAGAATTTGCTTTCGACACCGAAACAACGGGGCTCAATTCGATGACAGCCGACTTAGTGGGTCTTTCCTTCTCAATCAAGTCAGAACATGCCTGGTACGTGGCGGTGGGTCACAACGAAGGCGATCAAGTTCCGTTTGCTGAAGGACTCAATGCTCTTCGAGCACTATTCGAAGACGATTCGATCAAGAAGATCGCCCACAATGCCAACTTCGACATGATGGTGTTGCAAACGGCTGGCATCACGCTGAAAAACCTGTCATTCGACACAATGATCGCAGCAGCACTTTGCGGCAGGCGTGCGTTTGGTCTTAAGCAGCTTTCTCTCGAACTGTTCCAAGCTGAAATGACCGAAATAAAGACACTTATTGGCGTCGGTAAAAAACAGATAACGATGGCAGCAGTGCCGATCGATCTGGCAGGCCCATATGCCGCAGCTGATGCCGATTTCACTTGGAGGTTATACAAACATTTTGAACATGAAATCGATGAACACGAAGCACGTTATGTGAACGAAGAAGTCGAGCTTCCGCTTCTGCCAGTCATCATCGATATGCAGCGTAACGGCATGATGATCGACAAAGCGGCACTTGCCGAAATGTCGGAGCAACTAGGAGCCGACGTCGAACAGATCAAACAAGCTGCTACAGCTGTAATCGGTGGCAGGGAATTAAACCTTGCTTCGAATCAACAAGTAGCCGCCCTGCTCATCAACGAACTCGGTGCACCAAAAACTCGCAAAACAAAAACCGGTTACTCGATGGACGCCAACGCCCTCGAGAAAATTTCTGAAACAACCGGACTCGATGACCGTATTTACCAGATCGCTGACGGCGTTCTGAAATTCCGTGAACTGTCAAAGCTAAAATCAACATATGTAGACGCTTTACCTGAGCTAGTGAACTCCGCGACGGGTCGAGTGCACACAAGCTTCAATCAGGTTGGTTCAGCGACGGGTCGACTCTCAAGCACTGATCCCAACGTGCAGAACATTCCGGTTCGCACGGAACTAGGCAGAAAAGTTCGAAAAGCTTTCATCGCCGATTCCGCAAATGGCTGGCAGTTCTTAGCTGCCGACTACTCGCAGATTGAACTACGAATTCTTGCTCACTTATCTCAAGAGCCAGGATTGCTCGCAGCGTTCCACAAAGGTGAAGATATTCACGCCGCGACCGCACGAGCAATGTACGGCGTCGAAGATGTCAGCATTGACCAACGTCGTATCGCCAAGATTTTAAACTTTGGCGTGATCTACGGATTGGGTCCAGTCGGAGTAGCACGACAGACCGACCTCACCCGTAAGCAGGGTCAGGAATTTATCGATCTCTACTTCGGAAAATATCCGGGAATTCGTGACTATATCGAGGAAGTAAAGCAGTCGGCACGTGACAATGGTTACGCCGAAACTATCACGGGACGAAGACGCTATCTACCAGACATAAACGCCGGACACCCCGGTCACCGTGCCGCTGCTGAACGTGTGTCGGTGAACATGCCGATTCAGGGCACGGCAGCCGATGTGATCAAGCTGGCGATGGTCAACATTTCAAATGAGATGAAGACTCAAAAGATGCAATCTAAAATGTCGATTCAGGTTCACGATGAGTTGATTTTCGAGATAGCTCCCGGTGAGCTAATGGAAATGCAGATGATAGTCACGTCCATGATGCCCGCCGCAATGGACCTCGATGTACCACTTCTAGTTGAAGCCAAAACAGGCCCAACTTGGGGCGACATGGATTCAGTAGACCATGGTGCCATTGGCGCGCCATCAGGAACTTGAATGAAATCATCATATTGCCGCAACGAATAATGCCATCCTGAGACTCTCAAAGGACGGTATTTCGGGAAGCACTCGTCATCGTTGAGTCCTCGTTTAGTTGTTGTCCTCTGAGAACCTAAGGATGACGCCTAATAGATGAGAGCGTCTGTAAACAATGCCTGAGTTACCTGAAGTCGAATCGCTGCGCCGCTACCTCATACGAGAGGGCATCGTCGGTCGTACCTTCGATCAGATCGTACTAGAAGACAAGCCAAGTCCGATATCTGGCACAGGCGCCATCTCACGCATCGCCAACGTTAAGGGCAGAAAAATAAAAAGCCTCGAACGTCGTGGCAAGCAAATCGTTGCAGTGCTCGACGGTGGCGTTATGGGTCTCCACATGGGCATGACCGGGCAACTAAACGTACTAGGTAGCGATGAGTCAGCTCCCCGATTCACCCGAGCGTTGTTCACTCTAACCAACGACTTACGAATAGCTCTAGTCGATCCTAGACGCTGGGCGAAACTCCAGTATTTTGAAACTCTCAATCAAGCGCTAAAAGGGCTTGGCCCAGATGCGCTAGACCCAGATCTCACTGGTGACCGTTTCGTTCAAAGCTTTCGAGGAAGAACAGCGCAAATCAAACCGTTACTTCTCAACCAATCGATCATCGCAGGTGTCGGAAATATTTATGCAGATGAATCGCTTCACAGAGTAAAAATTTCACCTGATCGGCGAGCGGACGATATCCCTACAGATTCATATAAGGCTCTGCTGTTAGCAATTCGAGAATCACTCGAACACGCCCTAGCATTCATTCAGAGCAACCTTGATGATCGAGGGCGGCCATACATCGTCGATGCACATGACGAGCGCATGCATCTACTTAGGAAGCCTGGATCGTTTTGCCCGCGCTGTGAAATCCCGTTGGTAACTCAGAAATTCAGCGGGCGCACAGCGTACTTCTGCTCCAACTGTCAAAAGTGAGTAAGCAACGATCTAGTTAAAGCACACATGATCTATATCGTCGGCTTTCCTAGCACGCAGGCGATCACGAATCGTCACCCATAAAAGCAAAGCATCACCAACAAAAACTACAGCTTAACCGGCTGCGTAGAGAATCAAAGATTCTTCGGTGGTGATCAACACAACGGTTCCCATAACCTCAAACATGGCACCAGCAAAAAATAATCCACATGCCCGATATTTCTAGAAACCGATTAATGGCTACCCCCTAGCAAGTCACGTCGTATCTATCCGTCACACAGTCAAATTTACAATTGCGATGGCGAGAACTACACTCTCCAAATTCAGTATTTATCACTGAAAATCACATCAATAGATCAGATCACTGAGGAAATCGTAGCTTTTACAGTTTCAGATAAGCATCGATTGCTATTAGACTTATCTTCTGTGCGGTTTCATATCGAAACCTCGGTACCTCTGCGGAGGGGTGGCAGAGCGGTTGAATGCGCTTGTCTTGAAAACAAGTATGGCGGTAACGTCATCGCAGGTTCGAATCCTGTCCCCTCCGCCACATTTCTCTCTCCGATAATCGGACTCTCAGAAAACGCTACGGTACGTAGAAAGAGCATCTTGGTAGCATTCAAGCGTTCGAACATATCGAATAAATAGCTCGAATTCGCTTATTGCGGGTTCGAGCTATTTTAATTTCTCTCACAATCTAGTCTAGATCAGTCTCGGAACCAGCTTATTCGTAGACACTGACCACTGCCCTCGGTACGATGATTTGCGGTCCTGAATAAAAGGACTCACCCATACGAAGCAATTTCGGCAATATTCGTGTGGTCGCTAATAATCAGAAGCGAGTAATCGTTCGTGAATATCCACGAGTATCAAGCGAAGGCAATCCTCGATAAATTCGGAGTCCCAACTCCGAAAGCAGAGGTAGCGTCCACCCCCGCAGAAGCAAAAGAGATCGCTTCACGCATCGGTGGACGAGTAGTCGTAAAAGCGCAAGTTCATGCAGGTGGTCGAGGCAAGGTTGGCGGTGTAAAGCTGGTCAACTCACCAGAAGAGGCTGAACAAGTAGCAGCATCACTTCTCGGCACACGTCTAGTCACCAACCAAACCGGTGCCAACGGTGTACCTGTCGACAAGGTTATGATCGCCGAAACGCTCGACATTAAAGACGAGCTATATATATCGATCGTTATCGACGGTGACATCGGTGCGCCTCTCGTAATGGCAAGCACTGAAGGTGGCATGGATATAGAGGAAGTTGCAGAGTCAACTCCGGAAAAGATCTTCCGAGTCGCTGGTGACCCACTCATAGGACTCACCACGTACCACGCTCGTGATATAGCCCTCGCCCTTGGCGTTCCTGCCAAAGCAGTACGAGCAACCACGAAGCTAATAACCGATCTCTACAACGTATTTGTAGAAAACGATTGTTCGCTTGTTGAGATCAATCCACTCGTTGTTACTGAAGACGATCAGGTCATCGCTCTCGATGCCAAAATCAACCTCGAAGACGATGCACTTTTCCGCCACCCGGAACTAGCCAAACTTCGTGACCCCAACCAGCAGGACCCGCTAGAACAGCGCTCTGACAAAGCCGAGCTCGCCTACGTCAAACTCGAAGGTGGACGAGTTGGCTGCATGGTCAACGGCGCAGGTCTTGCAATGGCAACAATGGATATCACGAAGGCAGCAGGTGCCGACCCTGCCAACTTCCTCGACATTGGTGGTTCAGCCGATCAGGCTCGAATTGAAGAAGCTTTCAAGATCATCATCGGCGATGACGATGTTGAAATGATTCTCGTGAACCTATTCGCAGGAATCGCCCGCTCCGACATTGTCGCTCAGGGGATTGTTGCAGCAGCAAAAGAAACCAACGCCTCCGTGCCTATGGTGGTCGCAATGCGAGGAACCAACGCCAAAGAGGGAATAAAAATCCTCGCCGACTCTGGTCTCAACATCACGGGCGCTCCCGATCTTGCTGGAGCAGCTGAAGTTTTGAAAGCAAAATTACTAGAACTTGGGAGCTCCAACTAATGTCTATTCTTGTTGGAGAGAACACTCGTCTCCTAGTTCAAGGTCTCGGTCGAGACGGTAGCTTTCAGGCAAACCGTACTCGTGAATACGGAACCAATATGGTCGCAGCGGTTCACCCTGGTCGTGACGGCACGAAATTTGAAGATGAAGTTCCTTACTTCTCAACAGTTTCTAAGGCAGTTGAAGAAACCGGCGCAAACACCGGTGTAATCTTCGTTCCTGCGCCGTTCGCTATGGACGCCATCATCGAGCAGGTTGATGCGGGTCTCGAACTCGTAGTCTGCATTACCGAAGGCGTTCCAGTGCTCGACATGGTGAAAGTCATGGCGTACATCAAGGACAAGACAACCCGACTCATCGGCTCAAACTGCCCCGGTGTCCTAAGCCCGGCATCGAAAGCCAAGGTTGGAATCGTTCCCGGCAACATCGTTCAGCCCGGCAACGTAGGAGTTGTATCACGCTCTGGCACGCTCACCTACGAAGCAATTGCACAGCTAGTGCAGCACGGCATGGGTCAGTCGACCTGTGTTGGTATTGGTGGCGACCCGGTTCACGGCACGACGTTTACCGACGTACTTGAACTGTTCCAGGCCGACGACGAAACCGAAGCAATTGTGCTTATCGGTGAAATCGGTGGCATCCGCGAACAGCTTGCTGCTGATTACATCAAAGAACACGTAACCAAGCCTGTCGTAGCAGCCATCGCTGGCTCGTCGGCTCCTGCTGGTAAGCGCATGGGCCATGCCGGTGCGATTATCACCGGTAAGGCAGCGCTTGCTTCCGAGAAGAACAAGGCACTTGAAGCTGCTGGTGTTCACGTTGTTGAATCACCAGCACTAATCGGAGCCAAGATGAAGGAAGTGCTCGGCTAAATACCGGGCAACCGTTCCTCATGACGTTTACCGAACGCTACGTTCATACCGGCAATGTCGCTCTGAACGTGGCGGAATTCGATTCGCCATCATCAGATGCACCAGTAATGGTGCTTGTTCACGGCTACGGATCGAACTGGAACACTTGGGGGAGAGTTGTAGATAAACTCGCCGCCGAATTCCACTTGTTCGCTCTCGACCTTCGAGGGATGGGTCGTTCAGCCAGCTATGGAAAAGGCTCAAGCCGGCAAACTTGGGCCGATGACGTAGCAACTGTTATTCCAATGCTCAGCGACGAGCCGGTCTATTTGATCGGGCACTCGCTTGGCGGCTGGGTTACGGCATCGGTTGCCTCCGATCATCCAGAGTTAATTTCCAAAGCAATTCTAGTCGAGCCGTACTCCGGAGCCAAATCAGAAGTACGCAAACAGGCACGACAACGCCCACCGGAGCAACGAGGCATTCGAGCGCGACAGATCCGATCAGCTCGAACTCCTGAAGATTTGGCCGCATCGGTTTCCGAACAATACGAAGGTGCTTCGGAAGACAGCGTCCGACGCATCTCTATCATGTGGTTCCAAATGGACCCAGCACTTGAAGAGGGACCAATCAGCAGATCCGAAGACGAAGAAACCTTCGACGATATGTTCAGCTCGATCAAGTGCCCAATTCTGATGATTAACGGAGCTGCCGATAAAGGCGGAATCCTCTCGCAAGAAGAGTCGGATCGTATAGAGGGATTGATTCCAGACGCCCGAGTGCTGTCATGGCCAAAAGTCGGGCACTCACCTCACATCGCTCGTAATCACGATTTCATTCGAGCTACAAAACGCTTCTGGGCTGAATAGATGCATGCCACACTAAAAGTCGTGTAGCCTTTCGCATCAGAGGACCACGTGAACAACTATCCAGAAAAAATATTCGCCGCCAGCACTGTCAAAGTTAACTACGCTGAAGGACCCAACAATGGTCCGCCATTGGTATTGATTCACGGTATCGGTGGCAGATGGGTTAACTGGTCATCCGTAATCGATCAATTTGCTGAAAACTGGCACGTTTACGCAATCGACCTTCGTGGTCATGGGGACACCGGATATGTTGCCGACTCCTATCGATTTATCGACTATCCAATCGAGGTTGTCGAATTCCTAAGAAACGTAGTCGGTGAGCCAGCGTATCTGGTTGGACACTCATTGGGTGCGGTAACAGCCAGTGGCGTCTGTGCGGTCACTCCAGACCTCGTAGTTGCAGCCGTTCTTGAAGATCCGCCAATGTATGTAGAGCAAACTGATCAGTTCAAGACCAACTACGAAATCCGAATGAAGAACCTCAACGTAAAAGACACTGCTATCGAGCTTCGGAAAGCAGATAAGAATTCTTCTGACGAACAGGTTGCAAAACGAGCACTCGCCATCACCAAAGTCGATCCTGAAGTTTGGGAGTTCCCGCAAGATGGTCGACTCGCCGAATCCTGGGATCCAGACGCTGTGCTCGATGCGATTGACCGCCCAATTCTCCTGATGCAAGCCAACCCCGAGATGGGTGCTGCAATCAGCGATTCAGAAGCGACTCATGCCGATGATTTACTCAAGCAGGGTCGATACGTTAAGTGGGACGATGTCGGACACGGTATGCACGATGCCCAACCGGAACGATTCGTTCAGCTAGTAAACGTATTTTTAGGGCAAGTAATTCGCAAACAGGGCAAGAGCTAGTTAAAGAACGCCAATCGCAATCCGTTCAAGAGGACTGCACCGAGAACCCCTGCCGCTACATCATCGAACATGATGCCCCATCCGCCCGGCCAAGCTTCGATCTTACGAATGCCCAGCGGCTTAAAAATGTCGAAGGCTCGGAATACGAAGAATCCGGCGACCATCCATGGCCAGCTCACAGGCAGGAATAACACTGTTATCCATACACCGACCCATTCGTCGATCACTCCGCGCTTGGGATCGTGATCGTCTTCGTTGTCGATGTAGTCTGTCGCCCAAACCCCGACAGCAGTCACAATGGCTATCAGAGCAAAGAACCAAACCGAATCGCCATATCCATTAAACACGGTCGCATCAAGCAACCAGTAGGAAATGATTGCTGCAAACGTTCCAACAGTCGCAGGAGCCACAAACGGCCATTTACCTGAGCCAAATCCAGTCGCAATTGTTTCAGCAATGAACGACACAATCGGCTTATTTTGTGATGAATTAGGTGAATTAGACATTGTGATCAGCCCGTGTTCTTCAGGCCTGCAGCAACGCCGTTAATAGACAGCAACAATGCTCGCTCAACCGCCGGGTCCTCACCTTCTGCTGACCTATGTCGCGCCAGCAGTGAAACCTGCAAATAGTTAAGCGGATCAACGTAGTACTCACGAACAGCGAGTGTTCGTTTCAGCACTGGTTGATGATCGAGCAAGTTTTCCTGCCCTGTAATTTTCAACAGCTCTTGAACTGCTTTATTACGTTCATCCTTAATATTTTCGAATATATGGTGCAAGCTGGGATCAACCAGAGTGTCGACGTATCGACCGGCGATCTCCATGCTCGACTTCACAAGTGTCATCTCGACGTTTGAAATGAAGGTATTGAAGAACGTCCATTCCTTGAACATTTCAGCGAGGACATCTTCCATTCCCGCCTCCCTAGCTTCACGTAGCGCCTGACCTACGCCGAAATATCCAGGGACAATCTGGCGACTTTGCATCCAGCCAAATACCCATGGAATCGCTCGAAGGTCATCGATACTTCGCGAACCATTTGCCAAGGCACGACGCGCCGGCCTGGATCCAATGTTCATTCCAGCGAGTTCTTCAACCGGCGTGGAATCCATGAAGTAGTCAACGAACCCGTCAATTTCGATCAAGTCGCGATATTTCACATACGCCTTATCAGAAATCCAATCCATTGCGGTAAACCACTCTTGAAGTTTTTCATCGGAGTAGCGCGGTTCTGTATGCAAGACCGAAGCCTCTATGACGGCAGCCACCGAGAGTTCTAAGTGATTGCGAGCAAGTTCAGGCAGTCCGTACTTGTCGGATATGACCTCGCCTTGTTCAGTGATTTTAATTTTCCCGTCGACCGTCGCATACGGCTGCGCCATGATGGCATCCTTTGTTGGGCCTCCACCTCGACCAACACTTCCGCCACGACCGTGGAACAATCGAATCGACACGCCATGCTTTTGGCCAATAGTTCGCAGTTCACGCTGAGCTTTGTAGAGCTCCCACTGTGAAGTCGTTATCCCGCCGTCTTTGTTCGAATCGGAATACCCAAGCATCACTTCAACTACACCACCGGAGGTTTTTACAAGTGACTTGATCTCAGGAATCGACAGAAAGCGATCCATCACTTCGTGACTGCGTCGAAGGTCTTCAATTTCTTCAAATAGCGGCACAACTGAAATACGTGCAATGCTTTCCTCGGGCACCACAAGTCCGGCTTCTTTAGCGAGAACAAGCACTGCAAGCAGATCGTCGATATCGCGAGTCATCGCAACGATCCAGCTTTCGATAACTGCTTGACCATACTCGTCCTGAGCCTGTCTAACCGTTTCGACCAAATCGAGAACCTCGGTCGTCTCTGCTGAGAACGTTATCGCTCTCGAACTCAGCACCCGTTTAGAGTTCAACTCTTCCACAAGTCGAGCCGACCGTTCATCCATAGAAAGACTTCCGAAGCCGCCTTCAATTGAATCAATCCTATCGATGAGTTCATTGACCGCGGCACCCGTAACATCAGCGTGCTGTCGAATGTCCATCGTAGCGAGCGTCATACCAAACGCAGAAATACGCTGCATTAATCGACGTACCTCACCGTTCGCTGAAGCACTGCTCTCGTTTGCTTCCAGCGAATCTAGCATCAACTGAAGATCAGCCAACAATGGCTGAACGTCCGCATACCGAGGCTTGCCCTTAGCCGAACCCTCTACGGCTGCGATGCCGTTAAGCAGTCGCTCGTACATGAATGCGCACTTCAGTCGGTAAGGTTCATCCGCGTCGAGATTCCAGAATTCGTCCCACACCGATGGCAGCTCTGCACGATCCTTCTCTATCGAATCGGCCAGCTCTTTCGTTATTTCGACGATACGAGTCGACTGACTCAGTGTCTGAGCCAAACGAGCAACAGCCGGTGCGAACATTTTGAGCGCACGTTCGTGCTGTAAATCGAGAATTTTTCGAGTTAGATCGTGAGTTACGTTGGGATTTCCATCACGATCACCACCAACCCAGGTTCCAAACCGCATTGATCGAGTTGTAGGTTCTCGAGTTATTCCGAACGTTTCTAACTGATCGTCGAGAGCTTCCTCAACCTCAGCGATCGCAAACGTGAACATGTCTTCCATGTAGTACATGATGTTACGGGCTTCGGCCGTAGGTTCGGGTCGGGTGTGCCTAAGTTCGTCTGTCTGGAGAATTTCCTCCATGACCTCAGACAATCGTCGATCAATACGACGTGTCTCCGATTTCAGTAAACGTGGATTCGAACGCTCGTTCAATAGCTCGCCAACACGGCGAAGTTTGTTCAAAATCGAACGACGTGCAGCTTCTGTAGGATGAGCCGTGTAAACGGGTCGAACCTCAAGTCTGTTAACTACATCGCTTATCTCAGCGGTCGGAACATTCGCATCACGAATTCGATCAAATGCCTCTTCAAGCCACTCACGACGAGGCCCTGCAGCGCCTTTAAATTCGATTCGGTGGTGCTGTTCAGCGACGTTTGCCAAGTGGAAATAGCTGGTGAAAGCCCGAACAGTTCTGATCACGTGCCAGAGTTCGGTTTTATCAAGCTTATTAATTAGCTCTTCACGAAGTTCAGGATTTGGAGAGTCACGCAACGTACGAGTCGACGATCGAACATACTCAACTAGCTCGTAAAGATCGTCGCCCCACAAACTGCGTAACGTCTCCCCGAGCATATCGCCCATACGTCGAATATCAGCTCGAAGATCAGCGTCTTCGCTATCGAATTGAGTTATATCTCGAGTGCTCATTGCTGCAACCTCACATCCGGTCAAATATTACGAATCAACGCCTAAAGCCAGGCTGAAGCCCAGCCGAGTGTCTGCTCAGTATTTCCACTTGGTCCGTACTCGCAACCAACCCAGCCGTCATAACCAATTTCATCGAGATAAGGCAAGATGTGATTGTAGTTGATCTCACCGGTGCCAGGCTCATTACGACCCGGGTTATCCGCTATCTGAATATGCCTGATGGATGAAAGGTTTTCTTTCACCGTCAATGAAAGTTCGCCCTCCATTATTTGCATGTGATAGAAGTCATACAGCACTGCCAAGTTCGGGTGGTTCGCTTCAGCAATCACATCCAAAGCCATCTGTGTGGTGTTCACAAAGAAGCCAGGCTGATCTCGTGTGTTGATCGCTTCAACCAGAGCAATCACACCCACTTTTTCAAGCTCTTCTGCCGCATGGCGAATGTTCGCAATAAACGTCTCATGCGCTTCGTCAGGATCAATATCGTCGATCGGACCACAGCCGATGTTCACACCGATACATCCCAGTCCAGAGGCATATTCAGCGGCCTGAGCTGTCCGTTCCTTATATAGATCCATGTGACTGGCTCGAAGCGGAATATTATTTTTGCCTGTATCAGGATCGCTGGTGGGTGAATTGATAATCACGTGCTTGAGATCGTGCTTATTAAGTCGTTCAACGATCTGGTCGATCTCTAGTGAATAAGGAGCTTGAAGCTCAACACCTTTGAACCCTGCACGAGCAGCCGCTTCATACCTATCTATCAGATCGTATTCGTTGAACATCCACTGCAAATTAGCTTCAAGCTTCGGCATCTGTACCCCTCTCACTCACTCCCAAATACGGGCAGTGTGTATTTACGTTTATTGTATGTACAACATCACATCGTGTTTTGTGCGAATCGTCGGTGAATTTTGTACTCAAGTGAACTAGAGGTACTTCGCAGCCCAAAGCAGACCAGATACTGTATCGCCTGCAGGAGCGTACTCACATCCAATCCAGCCTTCATAGCCCAATGAGTCGATGTGCGGCAGCAAGAAGTCATAGTTGATTTCACCGCTGCCAGGTTCATGTCGACCAGGGTTGTCAGCAAGCTGAAAATGGCCAATTACATCCATATTGTTATCGATAGTACGAGTGACATCGCCTTCCATGATTTGCATGTGGTAGATGTCGTACTGAACTTTCACGTTGTCAGCACCGGTCTCCTCTACCACGGCTCGACTCTGGTTTGTGCGGAATACCGAGTAGCCAGGAATATCTATGGTGTTGATAGCTTCCAGCAAAACGGTGATGTCAGATCCTGCGACTGCTTCAGAAGCAAATTTCATATTGTCGACCAGAGTGTTGTGCATCGTTATAGCGCTCACGTTTGATGTCGCTTTGCCCGCAAGAACCGTAAGTAGCCCGCACTCCAAAACCTTGGCGTATTCAATCGCTTTACCAACACCGTCCTGAAATTCACCAACACGGTCAGGGAATGAAGCACAACCACGGTCACCCGCATCCCAGTCACCAGCAGGGAAGTCGAAAAGCACCTGAGTCAGATTGTACTTATCGAGCTTATCTTTGATCTGTTCAGCCGAATAATCATAAGGAAATAAGTACTCGACACCTTTGAATCCAGCCTTGGCTGCTGCTTCAAATCGGTCTAGGAAATCGACTTCGTTGAACATCATCGAAAGGTTTGCGGCAAGATTGGTCATAGGTCATGATTCTCCGGGAGTCTCTCTGACGAAACAGAGGGTTGGTCGTCTATTTCCAGCACTAAGATAAAGAAACCTCGTGCCGGAGTTACCCAATCATACTGGCAGATTGGGCAAGACAGACAAGTACAACCCGTTCTAGTAGTAGATCGCCGTGCCCACACCGCCACCAGCAGCGATGCCATCGCCATTAATTGCTATCGAAAGCGGTGAAGCGAGCATGGCTACAACGTATGCGATATCGGATGCATCAATGAGTGTTCGGGAAGAATTCCCTTGAGCCATCATCGCCTCAATTTCGCTCTCGCTTACGCCCTCTTCCAAAGCACGCTTGGCTATTACGCCTTCAGTGGCTTCAGTGCGAGTCATCCCGGGATGAATCACGGTTACGTTGATGCCATGTGGTCCCAATTCATCTGCAAGATTTTTCGTCATCGCGGTAACGGCTACGTTTCGCATCGAGCCGACAACAGTGCCGGTGCTGCGTGACGCTAATCCAGATATGTTGATAATTCGCCCCCAACCTTGCTTAGTCATGACGGGCGCGACTTCTCTTGCACAGCGCAAGTAGCCCATAACTTTCACGTTCATGTGATCGCTGAACTCTTCGGTCGTGACACCAGCAAGCGTTGGAACGGTGCTCTGGCCTCCGGGACGAGCTGCGCAGTTCACGAGAATATCGATGCCACCCATGATATTTTTTGCTTCAGTAATAAGTGCGTTAACGCTGTCGTCCGATCCGGTATCTGTAGAAACGCCGGTAACCATAGAACCTGTTTCGTTGGTTAACTCTTCCGCAGTCGCATCGAGTGCGTTCTGTCCACGAGCAGATATAACGACTGACACGCCCTCTGCTGCCAACACACGAGCAATTGCCTTCCCGATACCTCGACTACCACCAGTAACTATTGCGCGCTTACCAAGAAGTTTGAGATCCATAACGCTGTTTCCTGAGTCCTTGCTCGTTATATACATTGCCCCTGCACACACAACCGGCTTCTCGATAGGAGTCCGGCGAAGCCGAGGGGTATGGTTTCTCATTCTCCCTGAGGAGAAGGACGGGATGAGGGAGAAATCGATTGCAGTTTACTCCTGAGATTCCACCCTCACCTAAATCCTTTCACCCGGGAGAGGACTTCTACTATCGAAAATTCTTGGCTATCCAACCACACTCGGTCGTTGCTTCCAAAAGTTCGTTTCGCCTTCGAATGCGCTCGCCAATTGAAGCAAGCCCATCTCATCGCGAGGTCGACTTACTAGTTGCAACCCAACAGGCAATTCGTCTTTGGTAAAACCTGCCGGAATCGACATAGCGGGGAGTCCAGTTACTGATATTGTGTAGCATGGCCACATCCAGTCGAGGTACGTTTCAGGTACTACACCGTTGATATCGGCAGGGTACTCAAGGTCGATAGAAAATGGTGGAACCGAAGTGACTGGGAGTGCGAGGAATTCGTACTTGTCAAAGAACTTCATCAACTGTTCCCACAAACGAGTACGAAGTCGTTCAGCGTGAGCGACGTCGATTGCCAACATCTTCAGTCCTTGATCAGCGTTCCATACGACTGTTTCTTTCAACTTGCTGCGGTGATCTCGCATATGAGCTTCATGTTTTATTCCGAAGCTGTAAGCACGAAGCGCCTGAAATATTTGGTCGGTAGTCGAAAGATCAGGTTCATCATCTTCAACAATACAACCTAGGTCTTCGAAAACGTGCTTTTGAGCTTCAGTGACACGACTACTCTCAGCATCGATAGGCCGACCGCCAAGATCCTTACTCCAAGCGATTCGTACTCCCTTGAAATCACGTTCCAGCGAACCGGCGTAGCCAGCACCAGATTCTCTAAGTGATAGTGGCGACCTAACATCGTCTCCCGCCATGACGCTTAACTGGAGAGCCACATCGTCTACAGTTCGCCCCATTGGGCCGTCCGTAGAGAGTGTTGACCAACCTAAATCACCGCCAACAGCAGGAACCCTGCCCGGGCTAGGCCGGATACCAACCACGTTCGACCATGCAGCCGGGTTGCGTAGCGATCCACCTAAGTCAGATCCTGTGGCGATCGTCGTCATACCGGTCGCAAGCGCAACACCAGCGCCACCCGAGCTACCACCGCACGTCTTGCTCACGTCGTACGGATTTTTTGTTGAACCAAACACAGGATTGAACGTTTGAGAACCTGCTCCAAATTCCGGAGTATTCGATTTGCCGAGCACAATAGCACCGGCTTTTTTCACTCGTTCTACGATGAGCGCATCCGAAGTAGGAACGAAATCTTTGTAAATCAGCGAACCCTGAGTTGTGAGAATGCCTTTGGTGTTCTGCAAATCCTTGATGGCAATTGGAAGGCCGTAAAGAGGACCCATTTTTTCGCCAGCCATTCGGGCCATATCTGCCTCACACGCCTGCTTTAACGCTGATTCTGCATCCAAAGTGACCATCGCATTTACGGCGGGGTTTACTCGTTCGATCTGCTCCAAATGAGCTTGAACAAGTTCCTCCGACAGAACTTCGCCATCAGCAATCAACTTCGCCTGCTCACGAGCAGTTTTGAATATCAATTCCGAATTCGTTGAACTATCCGACAAATCTAAAACTCCTACAAATCACCGACATCAACAAGAAAACAAGCCAACGGCTCTAAACATGTCTTCAATGTCGGTGGCACATATAAAACGATCCCCATCCGAAAACGGTGGGGATCGTGATACTAACCTGAAATTAAGAGGTTACCACCAAGTCTTGCCTTCGATTTCCGACTGCTTGAACTTGAAGTCTTCACCGTAAATACCCGTAGACAAATACTTCCATCCGCCATCAGCGAACATGCAAACGATCTTGCCTTCACGCCCTTCCTTAGACCACTTCTGCGCAATCTTGCGAGCAGTAGCGAACGTTGCTCCCGAGGAAACACCGACGAAGTAACCCGCATCAGTAAGCAACCGACGTGTCCAGTAGAATGCTTCTTCACCGTCTACGAGAATTCGACTATCAAGCTTATCTAGATCGAGAATTGGGGGGATGAATCCATGTTCGATTGAACGCAATCCTTGCACTTTATCGTCGGGGTGCGGAGCGGTTGCGACGATCTCTACGTTTGGGTTGTGCTCTTTAAGAGCCTTACCAACACCCATCAACGTTCCGCCGGTACCTAGGCCAGCTACAAAAGCGTCGACATCTGGCATATCACGGGCAATCTCAGGCCCCGTCGTCGTGTAGTGGGCTTTCGGATTCGCAAGATTTCCGTACTGAAACGGCATGTAGTACGAAGGGTTTTCTTCTGCAAGTTGCTTTGCAACAATAATCGATTCATTCGTACCTTTGTCCTTGTGCGAAAGAATTACCTCAGCACCGAACGCCTGCAACAGTTGCACCCGTTCAGGCGGCACGCTCGCAGGCATAACAACTTTTACGTCGTATCCTTTGATTCGCCCGATCATCGCCAAACCCAACCCGGTATTACCCGAGGTAGCTTCGAGAATCGTGTCGCCCGGTTTGATAAGACCCTCACTCTCGGCCGTTTGAATCAGTGAACGCGCTGCGCGATCTTTTACAGAACCCGTTGGGTTCACTGACTCAAGCTTGCCGTAAATTTTTATCTTGGGATCAGGACTCAGGATCGACACATCAACCAACGGCGTATTGCCAATGGCTTGAAGTGCATCCGTTTTTACCGCCGTAAACGGCGCTACATAAGTTGAGGCCAAGAAAAAAATCTTTCGTAAATTACTTATATCTTTGGATTTAGACCAAATCAGATACTGATTGCTAGGCGAATCACCAGTCGAAGAGATGGTGTTGCCCGATTAATCTGCCGACACCATCTCTTCGACTGGTGTTGGAGGCATGATGCCGCAGAAAATTTCGTAATCTATCAATTCTGTGACAGTCGGATTAGCTCCGCAAAGTTTGCAATCAGGATTCTGGCGAATTTTGATTTCTCTGAAGTCCATCGTCAGTGCATCAATCAAAAGCATTCGACTCGTGAGAGTCTCACCCACACCCATTACGAGCTTGATGACTTCCAGCGCCTGAATCGAACCAACCAGCCCAGGAAGTGCGCCAATTACGCCAGCTTCTGAACAGTTCGGAACTTCACCAGGAGGAGGGGGATCTGGGAACATGCAGCGATAGCAACCGCTACCTGGCTGATAAGTAGTCGCCTGGCCGTCGAACACCAAAATGGCGCCATCGACAAGCGGTTTACCAGAAAGGAATGCTGCGTCGTTTACAAGATATCGAGTTGCGAAGTTATCCGCCCCGTTCACGATGATGTCGTAATTGGGGATGATATCCATAGCATTGTCGGAAGTGATCGGCTCCTCGTGGAGGATTACGTTCGTTTCCGGGTTATGTGCATTAATAGTTTCTTTAGCCGAAACAACCTTTGGTCGCCCAACGTCTGCATCTGTGTGCAGAATCTGGCGCTGAAGGTTTGAAACATCAACGGTGTCGAAATCTACGATACCGAGCGTTCCGATTCCGGCAAGTGCTAGATATAAAGCTACCGGTGAACCAAGTCCACCAGCACCGACAATCAGCACCTTAGAATCGATTAATTTTCGCTGGCCTACACTGCCAACGCCGTCCATTATAAGGTGACGGCTGTAGCGCTGTACCTGTCCTGGCGTAAGTGGCGTGAAGCCGTTGGTCTCTGACATGTCCCTAAAATTTCCTCTTACTAATTCTTGTCCCGATACTTAGACCGATATAACGCTATTTCTATGCGTAAACCGAATTCAATCGGGACAATACCCATAAATTCTACTCCGTCGATCGACGGATATCGCCATTTCGTCACAGATAAGACGATCTAAACCACGGATTCAAGCGACTAATTGTGCAATTAGATTCAGTTTATTCGAACTAGGTGCAACCTGATTCAGGTTGATTCCTTAGAAGTTCGGTTGAACCGGCGCTGCCTAAGACATCGTCATCTGCTGATTATTCGACTCACTAACCCGTACTTTGCTCAAGTGCTCTAGCAGCATCACCTCCAGATCACTCCAGAGATAGCACTGCGAACAAGCCCCAGAGAGCCTACAGAATCGCCTATTCGAACAACCGTCGGATCGACGATACCTCACTCACGTATTGCAGTACGAAACGTCGAACCGGTGGTAGGATTAGTGACTGTGCGCACGGGGTTCCGAACCTCTGAACACCTATTTATTGTTTAGTTTCACCTTCAGGTAAGACCGGTTTTCGGTCCCCAAACCAGAATATGGGAGATGATCGCAATGGCTGCGATAACACTCAAAGTAGATCTACGAACCGCCCTCGGTAAAAAGAACAGGGCACTCCGACGACAGGGAATCACTCCCATCCACATGTACGGTCTCAATGAAGACTCAGAATCGCTTCAGGCAGACGAAAAAGAACTTCGAACTGTTCTTCGTGCAGCAGGTCGAACAACTCCAGTTACATTGAAGGTTTCTGGCGGAAAAGACACTGTAACTATCATTCGTGAAATTGCTAAGCACGCCGTAAGTGGAGATGTTCAGCACGTCGACTTCCAACGAGTCGACGTACAGCAGGAAGTTGAAACTCCTGTACCAGTTTCACTAATTGGACAAGAAGAAGCTCCAGGTACCGCTGGTGGTGCCGGTGTTGTTACTCAGGGTGCATTTGAAATTCTCGTTCGGGCTAAGCCGTTCGATGTTCCAAACGAAATTATTGTGGACTGCTCAGGCCTCATGGAAGTCGACTCCGCAATTACATCTGGAGAAATTAAGCTTCCTTCAGGCGTAACGCTTGCGGGACCAGCAGACGATCGAATTGCTTGGATTCAGCCACCACGTGTATCAGCTGATGATGATGCTGCAGCCGACTTAGCTGCAGCCGATGGCGACAGTGAAGACGCTGTCGAAGGTGATGCCGAAGAAAGTGCAGATGGCTAAGGCGAGTAGATCCTTCTACTCAGCCTTCTTCAAGACTTAAAATAAAAACGCCGCAACCAATGGCTGCGGCGTTT
>JAPKCH010000086.1 GCA_026421185.1 Dehalococcoidia bacterium
TCACCAGCGTAAAATCTAAGGCGTCGTAAAAGTGTAAAACGGTGTGCGAACGCGTCCATTCAAGACCATAAGAAAGTCTGTCTCACAATTCTGAAGCAAGATGACTAACCGAACTTACGCACAACTCTGCTCCACTGCGTAGATCAACGCTAGTAACAGGATTCGGATCGCTCATCGGCCGCCGCACAGATCGTAAGCAATTGCCAACATACTCCGAGTCCCGCTGATCAACGAAGCAATACCAACCGACTCATCGGTTCCGTGAGCACGTGAAAGCATAGGATCATCGTCGGGGTGTGCCCCTGTGAAACCGTAAGTGATAATTCCAAGATCACGAGTAAATCGTGAATCAGTGAAACCATTGCTAATCGCTGGAATCCACTGAATATCGTCACGTCCTACTGCTGCAGCCTGAGCCTTACGGATTGAATCGGTTAGTTCAGTTTCAAACTCTGAAGCGTTCGGAACCGACATGTAATCGATCTCGTACTCAAGCCCTTCGATACCTTCGAACGCCTGGTCAAGTTGTCGGCGAACGTACGCTTCATCTTGGAAAGGCAGCGTACGAATGTCACAGGTGAGTTTGATTTCTTCAGGCACGCTGTTCGACTTTATTCCTCCCGAAACCATCGTCGGCGTCAGAACCATTCGAGAAAGCGCTTTCAACAGTGAACCGAGCCGAGGTGAAGTAACGTTCATCTCCGCAACAATGCGATCAATGTTCATTGGCGAAGGTTTTTCTTCAATTCCAAACAAACCAACATGATCGAAAATTTCAAGCGACGTATCCAACTCAGGCCGATAACCCTCTATAGCTCCCAACGCACGTGAAAGCTTGTAGCTGGCATTCACACCCGTCCACGGAACTGAAGCATGTGCACTTTCACCTTTCAGGGTGATGTGAAGCTCCATTCGTCCCTTCTCGCCAGTACCAAGTAAATACGTGAGTGAGTTACCCATTTCAACCGGAGTGCCACCACCTTCATTCACTGCGAATTGAGCCTTGAGCGA
Organism: Dehalococcoidia bacterium; assembly: GCA_026421185.1. Lineage (GTDB taxonomy): Bacteria > Chloroflexota > Dehalococcoidia > Lucifugimonadales > Lucifugimonadaceae > Lucifugimonas. The sequence goes on from JAPKCH010000086.1 coordinate 1,012, forward strand.
TTCTGGATGTTTGTCGGCAAGCCAACCAAAGCCCCACCGACCACCATGCTCTTCGTCGGCACCACTCACAAGACGAAGACCGTGATCCAGTCGTACGCCAGACCGTTTCATGATCGCCATTGCCATGAGTTGGGATGTCAGTAATGCTTTGCAGTCGGATGCTCCACGACCGTAGACCCTACCCTCAGATATTTCGGCAGCGAACGGATCCCAGTTCCACTTGGTTTCATCCTCAACAGGAACGACATCCGTGTGCGACATAAGCATTAACCGAGTGTCGTTATCAGTGCCTGGGTACACAGAAACTATGTTCCCGCGGTCGGCGTCTCGAGAAAGGATTTCTGACGACAATCCGTTTTCAGCGAGCCAGTCGCGAATGAACTCGGCAACAGCCGTTTCACCACCCGTAGGCATGAATCCTGTATTTACTGATGGGATACGCACTAAAGATTGTTCAAGTTCGACAATCTCATTGGTTGCCGATTCGACTTGATCGAGCAAGCTCTGGAGTGATGGCATTCGGTCTACCTCGCAAGGAGTTCTGTAATTACGTTACACAGCGGAAAATATCACTTAGCGTACTGGTGGTCAACGTAATTACATTCGAGATTCATTTCAAAACAAAAAGGATGGCACCAAAAATCGATGCCATCCTTTTGTTACAACAATACCTGTCGAGTGTCGAAGCTTATTAGTCCTCGTTGTTCAGGCCCAAGCGTCCGCGCCAATTGCGGCGGCGTGTAGCGCTGCCCACTGGTTCGGCATCTGCAGATTCAGTCCTAGGTACAGTCTTAGGTTCTGTTTCTGGTACGGGCTTACGAAGCACAGGTGCCTTCGGAGCCGATCGGCTCTTACTTGAACCATTCGTTGAACTGGAACTTGTGCCACCAACTCGACGGCGAGTTGGAGTACGTCGCATATTAGAATCAGCTACGCTGTCGTTTGTAGTGTCTTCGTTAGCAGCAGTAGATTTCTCAGCCGCAGTCTTACGAACAGCAGGCTTACGAGTGCGAGTTGTAGCCGGGCCTCGAGTCTTCGTCTCAGCAGCTGAAGTAGTCGATGTAGACCGTCGACTGCGAGTTGTAGCCGAGCCTCGAGTCTTCGTCTCAGCAGCTGAAGTAGTCGATGTAGACCGTCGACTGCTAGATCGTCGAGCGGTTGCAGCCTTAGTTGCAGCCTTGTCTTCACCGTTAGGTGATGCAGCCTCGTCGGAAACTTCTGGTCGTGAAGAAGCGACAGATCGTGATCGTGACTGTGCACGTGTCATCCACAATCCAGTGAAGAAGGTCTTATTTAGCTTTTGCACAACGTCGGATACCCGAGCTGATTCTGCAGAAAGGTTCATATCGAATGCCGCAACTTCAATATGCTTGCCTACATCCTTCGCAGCCTGCAGAGCTGGGTAGAAGTCGGCATCACCACTAACAACGATAGCAGTGTCATAGTGATCGTTATAAGCATTAGTTACAACGTCGGTTGCCAACATCACGTCGACACCCTTTTCAACCATGATGTCGCCACGCTGTTTCCAAATTCCGAGTCGAACTTCAACGTAAGGAGTGTCGTACAAAGATTCTAGGAACTTTGACTGCTCAACACCAACGTTCGGGTTTGAATCAGATTCCTGACGGATATTGTAGTAATAAATCCGCTGTAACTGTCGACCATTTGCCAATTTATGGGCGAACTTGTCGAACTGTAAATCGTGCCTGCCACAGCTCTGCGAGAGAACGTGATACAGGTTACTTCCGTCGATAAAGACCATTACGCGTTCATTGTCGCGTTGGTCAGAAACTTTAGAAGATTTTGAAGGCATCTCAGCCACCACCTAATAAGTCATCGCCTAACAGCGCAACACCAAGGCGAACGCTTTCAGCGGCTATTTTTTCACGGGTGAATTGTGTCGGGCGGAGGCGGGGAGAATTTACAAAAATCAAATAGTTGCGAACGCCCAGTTCGAATTCACGCTTTCATTCTACATCGAATTTCAATTTTAACTAACGCACTAATTAACCAAATGAAATTAGTCGTTACGCCAACCCGAGTCGTACATCACTCGTAGTAATCCCGCTTGACTCTTAGCCACATCGGAAACATTATTGCGTGACGGAACGAAAATCCCGAGCAAAGTGCCTGACGCACGTTCCCATTTCTCTTTCAAAGGACCTCACAAAACAGCTATGAAAACTGTCAAACAAATCGAAACTCCATGCGAAATGCCAAACGGTCTGCAATGGACTGATGATGGTCTATTCGTGATGGATCAGAAGACCGACAACGTTTACGTAGTCGATGAAACAGGCAAGCTCTTGCGAACAATTCCCACTCCAACCGCGAACGGTTCAGGGATCACAGTTGGTGGCGGATTCCTATGGACCGCATCAAACGGAAACTCCGTGTCCCGCCCAAGCCGCTCTACCGACACAGGGCTTGGATACATCTACAAGCTCGATTTACAAACAGGTCAAGCTGTTGACCGATTCCGTACGCCAGACGGCGGGGGAATTCATGGGATCGAATGGGATGACGGCAAAATCTGGGTTACCGCCTTTCAGCCAAAAGCGATCTACCTAATGGATCCTTCCGACGATTACAAAGTAGTCCACAGCTTCGAAGTCGCACTTGAACGGCTTCATGGCCTCGCACGTGTCGATGATGGCCTATGGTGCGCCCACACAACAGAAAACGTGATAGTGAAATACGATGTCGACTCAGGTGCCGAAATAGATCGCATCAGCCTAGGACAAGGCGATGCGTTCATTCACGGCATGTCTATCAAGGACGGCGTTCTTTGGTACGGCGATGCTAATTTTGCAGGTAAGCACAACACCGCAATTATAGGTAAACCTGAAATCGGCACAATCGTCGCATAAGTAACCTCAGTTGATCATCGTTGACGGCAAGCATCCCAAAAAGCCGACAACGATGACGAATGCAAAACGAAATCTCCAAAGGTATTCAGATTGATCAAAGTGCCAGTTGTAGACAGCCATCATCATTTCTGGGAAATCGACAAGTTCGACTACTCATGGATGCCAGATGGCAGCCCGCTCGCCGTCGACTACGGCCCTACTCAACTAGCACCTCTAATTAAGGCTGCCGGTATCGACTACACCGTTGTTGTACAAGCAGTATCGTCGTCCGACGAAGCTCGCTGGCTACTGGAACTAGCCGATCAAAACGACTTCATTGCAGGCATCGTAGGCTGGGTCGACTTAACTGATCCCAAGGTCGGATACACCCTAGATGAACTTCAAAGAAGTAAATACTTCAAAGGTGTACGACATATTTGGGAAGGAGAAAACGACCCCGGATGGATAGTAAATTCAGGTGCGATTAATGGCTTGCAGGAACTTGTAAGACGAGATCTAACCTTCGATTTCCTCGCCAAACCACCCAATCTCCCGTTCATTCCACAAGTGATGGAGCAAGTTCCCGATCTACGAGCAGTAGTCGATCACATCGGTAAGCCATTAATCGCCGATCACCTTGTTGAACCGTGGCTTTCCGATATGCGCAAAGTTGCCAGCATAAACGGCATTCACTGCAAGATTTCAGGAATGATTACTGAAGCTGACCAACAAAGCTGGATTGCCGACGATCTACGCCCATATGTGCATCACATATTAGGAATGTACGGAACCGACCGGCTAATGTTCGGAACCGATTGGCCCGTATGCACACTAGCCGGTGAGTACCAGACAGTCGCCGATACCACTCGCGGAATTCTCAATTCGCTATCTCACACGGCAAAAGCTGATGTATTTGGTGGCACCGCTATACGGTTCTATCGACTTTAATTTCGGCGTCCGTGAACCGCCAATTAACCGGCCGCACCAATCCCACCAAATCCGTTAGAGCCCTAAAACTCAAATTCTGGATCGTTTCGTTTAAAGGACAGGACATTGGAACGGTTGTGGACATAGTGACGGAAGTCAGCCG
>JAPKCH010000033.1 GCA_026421185.1 Dehalococcoidia bacterium
CGAACTGCCGGGAACAATCGATCTTCGCCCGCCGCGGTTGCAACTTCAATGTGGCTCTTCTCATAGCCGAACGACCCTGCCATACCGCAGCAACCAGCTGAAATCTCGCTCGCTTCGAAGTTTGGTGGCAGGTTTAAAGCAGCCATCGAACTCTTCGTTCCCGTAAGTGCACGCTGGTGACAGTGTCCGAAGAACTTCACCTGTTTTGCACGATCTGTCCACTTGATCTGTTGCCCGTCATCGCCTGTAGTTTCTACGAGCAATTCTTCGATGGTAACCACCAAAGATGCGACTTGTTTCGCCTTGTCTTCACCGTTCAGTAGATCGGGCCAATCGTCGGTCATTGCTGAAACACAACTGGCTTCACAGCCGACTATCTTCACGCCATTTTGAACGTAAGGGTAAAGCAGGTCGACGTTGTGACGGGCATTTTCACCTGCCTCATCGAGTAAGCCTTTAGAAATCATCGGACGCCCACAACACTTGCGCTCGTTCAATACGACAACTTCAAAGCCAAGAGCTTCAAGAACTCGGGTCGCCGACATTCCAATAGCTGGGTGGTTGAAGTTCATGAACGTATCGTGGAACAAAACTATCTTGCCGCGTGAGTTCGTACTCTGCGGCTTGTGCTTCAAAAACCACTTTTGGAAAGTGTTGCGAACTACTTTGGGTGAAGGTCGGGAGCGATCGAATCCTGCGACCTTTTCGAATAACAATCGCACCGGTAGCGAACGAGTAACAGCGTTGGCTATTGGAGCCACGGGTGCCGAAATTGAACTAATTCGGTGAATATCGGATACGAGCTTCGAGCTCAATGGAATCTTGCGAGTCTTGTAGTACTGATACAGATATTCATACTTAATCTTCGCCATATCGACGTTCGAAGGGCACTCAGATTTGCAGGATTTACATCCCAGACAAAGATCGAGGACGTCGATCATTTTCTTCGAGCTAAAGCTTTCAGTTGGTATCGACCCTGAAAGAACTCCCCGCAAAGCGTTCGCACGACCACGAGTCGTGTGTTTTTCTTCTCGGGTCGCCATGAACGAAGGGCACATCGCACCGGCGTTAACCTTCCGACATGCGCCAACGCCGTTGCACATTTCGACAGCGGAGGCGAATCCACCCTCTTTTTTGAAATCCAGACGAGTCGAGATTTCAGTAGTTCGGTAGGTGTCGCCGAAACGAAGATTCTCTTTAATATCCGGAGTATCGAAGATTTTTCCCGGGTTCATGATCCTGCTCGGATCGAACGCCTTTTTGACTTCCCTGAAGGCGTCTGTGAGTTCCTTGCCAAACAGTTTTTCGGTGAAGAATCCACGAACAATACCGTCACCATGTTCGCCTGAATATGCACCATCGAATTCTTGAACCAACTCGGCGATGTCAGTTCCAATCGCCTCCATTTTCTCCATGCCGTCCCGTGTTTTGATGTTAATTAATGGACGTATGTGGAGACAGCCGACACTTGCGTGACCGTAGTAACCGGCTTCTGTACCGTGGCTCTTAACGATTTCGTCGAATCGAGCTACATATGCGGGAAGTTTTTCAGGGGAGACAGCTGTGTCTTCCACGAATGCTAGCGGCTTGGCTGGTCCATCAACGTTCATTAGCAGACCGAGCCCGGCACGCCTGAAATCGGCCACTTCGGCTTGTTCAGCTGCTGAGTACAACTTCGTAGTGGTGAACCCGAGTTTCAGGCGGTCAAGCTTTTCGACCATATGGTCGAGTCGAGAGCGAGTCTCGGCTTCATCATCACCGCTGAATTCAACGACCAATACGTCGGTTGGCTCGCCTTGTAGAAATCCAATCGCTCGTGCGAATCCTAATGAGCGTCGAGCTTGATCGATAATCAACTGGCCGACGTGCTCAATAGCTGCTGGCGACTCTTCAAGAATCGCGACGGTCGCTTCCATCGATTCGATCAAGCTTGAGAAGTGTACGACTCCGAAAACTTTGTGCTTCGGAATTTTCACAAGGTTCAGTTTGGCCGCTGTTACTGCTGCCAGCGTTCCTTCAGAACCAACCATTACCTGAGTGAGATTCAGCGCCGAGGCGTCCTGAGTACGGTCGATGTTGTATCCACCGACTCGTCGTAGAATTTTTGGGAACTTAGATTCGACCAGTCCGGCTGCTCTAGCCGAAATCTCGGTCACACCTCGGTAAATGTCGCCTTCGAGTCCTTGCTTGCGCAGTAAACCTTCAAGCGCAGCTGCATCGCTCATTCCGAAGTTGGTCTGTGTGCCATCGGAAAGTATGACGTCCATTTCGAGCACATGATCGACAGTCTTACCGTATATGATTGAGTGGGTTCCGCAGGAGTTGTTACCCATAGCTCCGCCAACGTTGGCTCGGCTAGAAGTGCTCGGGTCGGGGGTGAAAAACAGTCCCGACGGCTTGAGTTGACGATTCAACTCGTCGATCGTGACGCCCGGCTGGGTGCGTACCCATTGTTCTTCTTTATTAATCTCGATCACATCGTGCATGTACTTCGAAAAGTCAATTACCACCGAGTGATTCACCGTCTGCCCCGAAAGCCCGGTCCCGCCACCGCGGGGCAGTACCGAAACACCGTTCTTGCCAGCGATTTCAAGAACGGCTTGCACATCGCCAGCATCGCGCGGAATCACAACACCAATCGGTTCCATCTGATACATCGAAGCATCAGTGGAATACATCTGCTTCGAGATAGCGTCGAAACGAACCTCACCGCCTACGGACGCTCGTAGATCAGCTTCAAGATCCATTGTCGATGTATTTGGTTTCCAGTCCTTAGAAACTACCACTTTCACTTATCCGAACCCGAGGTTGCAGGCGCTTCAGCGACTTCTTCCTTGTCTTCGCTGTTAGGCAAGATGATGGACATGAGAACGCTACCGGCTAGAATTCCGATAATGATTCCCAATGAGAGGTATATATCGCCGAGTTCCCCGATCACGTGGAAGTCGTGGAGGGATTCTTCGACGATCATCTTGAGTCCAACGAATCCCAAAATTAAGGCTAGACCGTACTGCAGGTATCGGAACAATCGAACCATTCCTACTAATAAGAAAAATAAAGGCCGCATTCCTAGAACTGCCATCGCATTGGATGACCAGACTATGAATGGGTCGTCAGTAATACCGAATACCGTCGGAATCGAGTCGATTGCGAATACAACGTCGGTAGTAGCTAGAACGAGAACCACAAGTAGAAACGGTGTAATCGCTCGAGCACCGTTGAGTTTTGTGAAGAACCTAGTGCCGTCATATTCGGTGCTGACCGGCATGAATTTCTTTGCCAGTCTCACAGTTATGTTCTTGCTTGGATCGACTTCCTGTTCGCCTGCAAACGCGAGCTTGTAGGCAGTGTAGATCAAGAATGCGCCAAGAATGAACAGGAACCATGAGAAGGCGGTGATGACAGCTACTCCGATAGCTATAAATACCGCTCTAGCTATCAGCGCACCAACGATCCCGAATAACAGACCCTTTGCCTGAAAAGTTTTCGGAAGGTTGAAATAACCGAATATGACGATAAAGACGAAGAGGTTGTCGATGCTAAGTGCACGTTCGGCGACATAACCGGTTACGTACTCAAGGCCCTGCTGGCTGTTACCAGCTGTGTAGACCCAAACTCCAACAACACCAGCCGCGAACGTCCAGAAGAGAGTAAGCCATGCAGCTTCCTTCATTCCAACTTCGTGATCTTTACGAGTGAGAATGAACAGGTCGAAGATTAATAGAACTACGAGAGCAACATTGAATATCAGCCAGTGGTTGAAAGTCTCTAACAACAGAGATACGTCTTTCTACGCTTTTTTTGCGTTATTAGGTGCTTACGCGTCCAAGGCGACTAAATTAGCACAGTGGAATAAGAGTCGGTAAAACTATCGTAAGTAGGTAATCGCCCACGGGCGATTACCTACTTACGAAGTTTTACTGATCTTGTACACCTGCTCGCCACGAGGAGTCTTTACTTTGACCTCGTCGCCGAGCTTATGACCAAGAATTGCAGATCCGACAGGCGAAACGATTGAAATCTTGCTAGCCAGTGGGTTTGCCTCGTTAGGCTCAACAAGCTGGTACTTGACTGTTTTATCGGTGGTTATTTCGGTCAATTCGATTTTGGAACCGATGTGGACTCGGGTGTCATCCTGACCCTTGTGGTCGAGGATGACAGCCACTTTAAGGGTTGCCTCTAGCTCCATTATCTTACCAATTGTCATTCCCTGAGCTTCGCGGGCTGCCTCAAGTGGAGCGTTTTCACGCACGTCACCGTCGGCTGCAGCTCGCTGAATGTCTTCAACCAGGTGGACTCGTTCTTCTTGCAATGTAGCAAGTTGTTTGGTCATTTCGTTGTAACCGCTCAGGGTCAAACGCACGCTTCGAGTAGGGTTTTCCAGAACGATGGCTTTACCGGAGGTACGGGACTTACGGAGTCGAAGGTGCTGCGCAAGATTGACCTTGATGTGCTCCTTCTTCTTAAGGAAAGTGAGGAAAAGCTTTACTGTGCTGAGGCGCTCAGTGGCGTCACGCGTCGCGGTCTTAGCGCCGAAAATCTCGTTGTACTCGCCTATTTCAGACGGGATAATAGAATCGATCATACGCTCTGCGCCGATCCAGCGGACGAACTTGGCAATTTCTGGCTGAGCTGCCCTTTTAGAGTCCTGAGGCATCTGTCTTACATATGTCTGAAACGCTTGATTAAGCGACAAAATCGCTAGTTCTTGCTGACTAATTTCCGTTGCTTCAGACTTCGTTGCCATGTTTTGCCTATTTCTGTGAGAACAGTTGAGAACTGTTTCCCACTGTTGGATGTCAGGAGAACAATTACTTAATTGTAGTGACGCATTTTTGAGACCGCAAATAATTCATTGGAAAATTGTTTGACACTTCTACTGTTGCGAACTTAAAATCAATGTTTACCCACATGTAATTAATTCGGGCTACATCGCCTAAGGGTTTGAAAATTCGGAACCTGAAGGCTTCCTACTACTAATATGCCAAAGCGTACCTATCAACCAAAATCCCGCCGACGCCAGCGCGTTCACGGCTTTCGATCCCGTATGAGTTCTAAGGGGGGGCGTGCGGTTCTCGCACGACGTCGCGGCAAGGGAAGGCTACGGCTAACCGTTTAGTAAGCCTAAGCCTGTGTCATTACCCACCAAGCAACGAATCAGGCGACCTGCGGAGTTCCGAAAGGTTTTTTCGCGTGGCCGCCGATCTTCGAATGATTTCACTAACGTAGTAGTGCTTCCAAACGATCTTCCTTATATAAGGGTTGGTCTGGCAGTAAGTAAGCGCGTGGGTAATGCCGTTGAGAGGAACCTTGTGAAGCGTCGCATTCGTAATGCATTAGCGATCATGGATATCTCTGGAGGCTGGGACGTCGTAGTCACTGCGAAGCCCGACTCATCCAAAGTTTCATATGCCAAGATCGACCAATCGATCAAAAAATCTATACAGCGAGCCGGTGTTGTATTTACGACTCCTGATTCTGAGATGAATGTGTAATGCGAAAAGCTTTGCTGCTGTTCATCAAGTTCTACAAGTTGGGGATTTCACCTTACTGGCCAGGCCAGTGCCGATACGACCCTACTTGTTCGGTGTTCGCTGCTGATGCAATTCAGACGCACGGAGCAGCTAAGGGGACTTGGCTTGCGACGAAAAGGATTGGTCGGTGTCATCCCGGCCGACCGCGGGGCTACGAGCCCGTCCCTGAAAAAAAAACGTGAAGAACGTTAATCACGTAACGCAAATATCTAAATAACTACACAAATACTGGGCTGGGTTGCCAATCGGCATTCCTTACTCGGTTCAAAACCTCCGGAGGCCTAAAACGCCACCGTCAATACCCCGCACGATCCGAGTCATAAAAATCGGATCCGAGCCAACAAATAGAAAACTTAGTAACCACAAACAGCTACCTGTTTTGTTTGCACTCGTTGTTGTGATGATCGCAGCAATCGGTTGTGTAAATGACCTAACGCCTGAAGGCGGGTGGTCGGGACCCGTTGCTGAAGGCGAAAGCCTATTCATCGGCAACGGCGACGGCAATCTCGTAAAGTTCGACACTGAATCTGGCAACCTCGACCAAAACTGGCGTTACCCATCAGGCGATGGCCTAGGTGCGATGTACAGTAACTCAGTTGTTATTGGAGAGAACATTTACAGTGTTGGCTACACCTGCCGTGGCGATAAGTGTGACGGTGAAATATTTGGTCTAAGCCTTGTTAGCGGAACTTCAATTTGGGGTCAACGCGGGCTCGAACTGAAGACTAAGCTGGTTGGTGAAATCGGAGTTTCAGGCGATACTTTATATGTAGGTACTACAGCGATTGAAGAAGAAGAAGATGGAGCCGAGGGCTACTTCTACGCTATCGATTCTGCAGCCGACGCTGCTTCGATCACCAAATGGCGAATACCTCTCGATGCCAACTCATTCAGTGGTGTTGCAGTAGAAGGCTCTACAGCGTTTATCGCTACGATGGCTGGAACGATCTACGCTATCGACATTTCAGATTCCGATGATGCTACTAGTCCTTCAGACCGCATCAAGTGGACTTTCCAAGCTGACGGAGCCGTTGCTGGTCCGATCAATGCTGTAGCTGGGAATATCTACTTCGGCGATATGTTAAGTAATGCTTACAAGCTCGACTCTGCTTCTAGGTCGGCTGGGTCACAGATTTCCGAAGTGAACCCTGGCAACGGTGAGTGGAAGTATGAAACAGTCGCATGGGTGTGGGCAAAGCCAATCGTTGAAGATGGCACAACCTACATCTCTACTTTAGACGGAACTATTATTGCCGTCGATGATGCAAACGGTTCCGAGAAGTGGTCAGCCTCTATCGAGGGTCAGATCGTTTCTGCTCCAACTTTGTTCGACCGAAAACGTGGTGAAACCCGTGAACGTGCACTTGCTGTGCCTTCTGGCGAAAATAACGTTTGGGTCATTTCGGTAATCGATGGACGGGAGCTTGGTGTGTTTGTTACCGATCAGCCTGTTAAATCGACTCCATTGGTACACAACAATCATCTCTACGTTCACGCATTAAATGGCGATCTCAAGTGGTTCTCGGTCGACGACACTACTCAAAGAGGGTGTGTCGATTTGAAAGGTGGTGGACGATGCGACTAATCGTTCTCCATAACTCAATGAACTGCCGTACTTGCATCGGGGAGGCCATCTAATGGAAATTTTTGGCTTGCTCTGGCAAGAAATTATTATGCGTCCGATGATCAACATTCTTGCTTTGTTGTATCAGTTGCTGTTTTCGAACTTTGGTCTCAGCATCATCACCTTTACTGTTCTGATCCGTTTGGTCATGATCCCACTGACTGTGCGACAAACACGCCAAATGAAAAAAATGCAGGGCATTCAGCCAAAACTTAAGGCGATTCAGGAAAAGTACAAAGGCAAAAAAGGCGACGCTCGTCGTCAGATGTCTTCAGAAACCATGGGACTCTACAAGGACGCCGGGGTTAGCCCGGTTGGTTGTCTTGGCCCAATGATTATCCAGATGCCTATTTGGATTGGTTTCTACAGGGCAATTTTGCGAACCATGCCATCGACACCAGAAGGCATGGCGAATTTATCGGATCTGTTCTACGGCTGGAACCCGGCAATTGCTTCGGTTCCTTTTAATAGTCAATTTCTAGGACTGTCCCTTGTGGATCTCGTATCTGCTGCAGCACTACCGTTCAATTACGCATTGCCGGTTTTGGTTGGGGCATCAATGTTCCTCCAGCAGAAGATGACGACGAACCCAAGTACAGACCCACGACAGAAACAGACCAACCAGATGATGCTCTGGATGATGCCGATTATGTTCGGTGCGTTCACGTGGCAGTTCCCTGCTGGACTGGCTGTTTACATTCTGTTCTCAAACATCATCGGGGTATTAATTCAGTACTACGTTGGTGGCAAGCAACCTATTGAACTATTCGGACGATCGTTCCTCGGAACCGATGCAAGTAGGGCGGAACGGGCTGAACAAGTCGCCGCTGAGGCTGCAGGTACGAAGAAGGCACCGACAAAAGATGCAGAGGAGTCAGACGAAGATGACCAGAGCACGAAAGTACTCGGGAAAAACAGTGGACGAAGCGACCGAAATCGCACTCGCCGAACTGGACGCCGAACTCGAAGACGTAGAAATAAGGGTAGTTAGCACTGGAAGGTCGGGAATTCTAGGCTTCGGTGGTGAACCCGCTGAGATAGAAATTTCACTTCTCAGTGAAGTTGCTTCGTCGTTCGACGACGACTTCGAAGATGAAGTAGACGATTCTCAGGAATTTTCTGAAGAACCTGCGGACCCTGAATCTGAAGAAAAAATCTCCCGATCACGTAACCGCAGTCGTAATCGCAAACGCGGTCGTGGACGCGGTAGAAATGGCCGAGGTGATGAAGCGCAACAGGCTGATGCACCTGAAATACCAACTGCTGAGACTGATTCTGCCCCTCGTGAAGAAAAGCCTGGACAAAGTGATGGCGAATCTTCAGATCGAGGGCGTCGAAACGGTCGCCGAGGCAACCTCGGACGATCTAACGATTCAAGCGAATCCAATAATCTTGAAGAAAGAACGGCTCGTACCGAGCGGTCTCCACGTCCTGATCGCCCAGCGCGAAAAGAACGTGCGGAACGCAACGAAGATTCTCAGCCAATTATTCGGGAAAAAGATGAAAAGGCTGAAAAGCTCGTATCTGAACTTATCGATTACTTCCTCGGAGCAATGGGCGTTGTAGCTGAAACCTACATACGTGAAGATGATGAAGAAGGCTCTATGACTTTCGAAATCGAAGGTCAAGACGCTGGATTGCTGATCGGTCGACGTGGCGAAACGCTTGAGGCGCTTCAGTTCCTCATTAGAACCGTTACCAATCGTCAGCTCGGTCGCAAAGCATACGTTGTTATCGACATTGAAGACTACCGAGAACGCCGGGTTCAGATGCTGGGAAGACTCGCACGTCGAACTGCAGGTAGAGTTGGCTCAAGCGGTAATGAAGATAGCCTAGAACCAATGTCACCAGCTGAACGTCGAATCGTTCACATGGCGCTTGCAGGTCACCCTGAAGTTCGTACTGAATCTGAAGGTGAAGGCAATCAGCGACGGGTAGTAATTTTCCCCAACGACTAAGTTAGGACAACTACTTTTTCTGAGAGAAATTAGAAACGCTTGAGTTTAGAATATTGTGGCTCAGGCGTTTTGGGTTTCTCAAAAAAACTTTATTTCATAGTGAGGAAAATGGAGTGAGGGTGGCATCGAATCACCGATTATTTGCTGGCGTGAATGCTTCGAGGAACCGAACCGAAACGAACAATGATCCCTGCCCCAAACTTCATAGCACTTGGTCACCTTTCTTTCGACGTCAACGTTGTCGACAACGGAGATCCTTCTAGTCATATTCCGGGCGGAGCTGCCGCATACGCCGGTCTAACTGCTCATAAACACGATCTGTCGACGGGTGTGATTAGCTCTGTTGGTGATGACTACCCGGTAAACCTCATTCTCGATGGCATCGACGTTAGAGTCGTCGAAAGCGAACACACCGCTAGCTTTGCCAACTACTACGAGAATGGCGATCGAACTCAGGTGCTTATAGCGTCAGGCACTCGAATTTCTCAGGCGGCAGTACCTAGTGACTGGACTACGCCAGATATTTTGTTTGTTGGCCCACTGCTTCACGAAATACCAACCGAGTGCGTCAACTGGTTTGAACCAAAGCTGTCATGCCTTGTGCCTTCAGGTTGGCTACGGCGTTGGGGGCATGACGGAGCAATTTCTCATGCCGACATGCTTCCGCCGTTTAGAGGAAAGAAGTGGGATGTGATAGCGGTATCTGAATCGGAAATAGAGTCTCTTCCTGAACAACAATTATTCGATCTAGCCGAAACTATTTGTGTGACTAAAGGCGACAACGGTTCACGAATTTGGCAAAACGGCGAATGGACTCGTATTCCGGTGATAGCGGCTGAACCAGTCGATTTAACTGGCGCAGGCGACATTTTTGCGACTACGTTCGTGATTGCCTCGAGCGAAGGCAAAGGAATCGAAGAGGCGGGTGTGTACGCTGCGACCGCTTCGGCGATATCGATTGAATCGACGGGTCTTACAGGTTGCCCTTCTCGTGGACAGATCGAAGCCCGTTTGGGCTAGCCGGCTCTACCCAAGCTCGGCCGCTTCGAGAGCTTCCAATGCTGCGTCTTTATCGAGCAGCCCACCAGATTGGCGCCAAATAACTTCACCGTCTCTGCCAATCACGACGAATGTTGGCGTGAGGTACGCACGGTAATCACGGATTAGTTGAGACGCCAAATTGTCCTGAACATTAAGTTTGATGATTTGTACGTCTTTGTTCATCTCGCCTTCTAGACTTTTGACGATTGGCTGTGATGCTAGGCAAGCCGTACACGAGTTTGAGAAGAACTCTACGACACTGGACTACCTGATGCGATGATCGTGTGTACTTCGACTTCATTGGCAACGGTGCTGCTGCCGGGACGAAGGATAAACACGGCACTAATAGCCACGATTGCAGCGACCACGTAGGCCGGAATCTGTTTGCGCTTGCCTTTGATAGGAAGCATCGCTATCAGCAAAACGATGATACCGGGGATAGTGATGAATGCTGAGTAATGGTTGAAAAATTCGATCAATTGAGTTCCTCAAAGGAAGTTTTCTAATTACTTGTTCAGGTAGTGATACGCAGAGTTATATTTGCCAGATGCAAAATCGAAGCGGAAGATTTGAGGCAAATGGATCAAGTTTGGGATATTGACGCTTCGTCGCAATCCTTTCAATAACAACACTGTGACACCTACTCCTGATCAGGACCGTTTAACAAGGTGCCGAGGGAGTAGTCGTTCTCGACCTTGCCATCTACCTCTAGCCGATGAGTGCTGAGAGTTACGTGATTGTGATCGCAAGTCGCTAGGATTTGCTCGAATCGCTCCGAAGAAGTATTCCCAAACAAGATCAGCACCGGCAATACGTGCCTACGATCAGCTTTGAAAATCGCAGCCTGATACCAGAGTGCTTGCCGTAGACCTTCCGACCACGAATCGGCGCGTTCGATCTCAATTACGTGTGTCGGGAATTTTGCGCTGTAGCCAACTAATAGATCGGCACGTTCCCTGCCGGTCCACATCTGCGCCTGTTCAATGGCGTTGATCCCGGCGAGTCGGAAGATACGGGTGACTTCTTCCTGAATCTCGGCTTCAGCTTTTTTCGGAATTCCCTGAGCGGCGTCGAATCCTTTCATGATTCCGTCTTTCAGGGTGGCGTGCGAAAGATTGAACTGAGATTCCCATGCTGAGTAGAGTGCTGACTTACGAGAATTGCTCAGTTGCGACCAGCCCGACGCTTCAGCTTCTTTTTGAACCGTGGAAACTACGGATGTACGTTCCTGGCTGGAAAGTTCGGTCAGTGTGCGGGTCATTTGAACATTGCACCTTTGCCATCGATTTCGATGTGACGCTCCGACTTACCAGATTTCTTAAGGACTGGCGCCTTGAATTTCGTACCTGATGCATGAGCTTCCAAACGTTGCTTGGCTAACTCGAGGTAATCAGACGATACGTCATACCCAACAAAATGACGATTATTCTTCAGGGCTGCGAGTGCCGTGGAGCCAGTTCCCATGAACGGGTCTAATACGATTTCGCCGGAGAATGTGTACAACTGGATGGCTCGGCGAGGAAGTTCCTCAGGGAACGGAGCTGGATGCCCCACTTGCTTTGCGGACTGCGGTGCGAATTCCCAAACGCTCTTGGTGAACTCAAGAAATTCATCACGGGTAATCGTTGGCTCTCTACCTTCGACTTTTTTCCTGCCGAATGGCGGCTTTTGAAATACGAGTATGTATTCGTGAGTATCACGAAGCGTTGGGTTCGAAGGCGACATCCAACTGCCCCATGCTGTTGATGATCCGGCTCCTGCCGACTTGTTCCAGATAACTTCGCCACGCATGTGGAAGCCGGCTGCTGCTGCCTGTTCGATGATGTAGGCGTGAAGCGGTATGTACGGCTTACGACCCAAGTTTGCGACGTTGACCAACGCACGTCCGCCATCGACGAGCACTCGGAACGTTTCATGCATCACGTTCCTGATCAACTGCATGTATTGTTCGTGGGTGAGATCGTCATCGTAGTCTTTGCCGACGTTGTAGGGCGGCGAGGTGACCATGAGGTGAATTGATCTGTCAGGCAGTTCCGCCATTTGTTCGCTGGACCCGTTGATAAACGAGTCCATGACGGATGCAGGGATAGATTGTTCAGGCTCTGGTTTTTTGTCCAGACTTTCCCGGTCTTCTGGCTGCAAAGCGCGCGCATAGTACTCGGACGAATCATGGCTGAATCTTCCGTTTGTCCCGAAGGATGAGGTACTTGTAGGGCGCTGTTTGGGAGCAGCTTTTGAACGACGTGGCATCTTGTGAATAAGGATGCTAGCAGTTGACGCGCGCTAGCGCGAATCTAAGTTGGACTAAAGATTAGGAATTCGAACCGATTACTCGGTAGCCTGGTCAAGAATGCTGATTAGGTCGACGGCTTTCTTGTCGCCTTCCTTGCCCTTGGCGGTGATGCCTTCGTCGAACATCTGAATACAGAACGGGCACGACACGGCGAGCGTATCGGCGTCGGTTTTGAGGAACTGATCGGTGCGCATGTGGTTCACACGCTCACCCTCTTCCTCCATCCACATCCGACCGCCACCAGCACCGCAACAGAACGATTGTTCCTGATTGAGTTCCATCTCGACGAATTCCAGGCCCGGTATCGAACTTATGATTTCACGAGGTGCGCCGAACTCACCGTTATGACGCCCGAGGTAGCAGGAGTCGTGGTACGTAACCGTTCCGATCTTGCCAATGCCAGCTTCGGTCGGCTTCAGCTTGCCTTCTTTAAGAAGCTCGCCAACGAACGCTGTGTAGTGGATGACCTCATAGTTCCCGCCCAGCTGCGGGTACTCGTTCTTCATCGTGTTGAAGCAGTGCGGGCAGGTCGTTATGATCTTTTTAACGTCGTACTGCGTGAACGTTTTGATATTCGTTTCGGCCTGCATCTGGAACAGATACTCATTGCCGAGCCGTCGAGCCGGATCGCCTGTGCAGGTTTCTTCTTCACCAAGCACGGCAAAGTCGATTCCAGCTTTATGTAGAACGGAAGCCATCGAGCGAGTCGTATCGACTCCTCGTTGAACGAGCGCACCTGAGCAACCGACCCAGAAGAGAACTTCCGATTCTGGCTTCTCGGCGAGAGTAGGAATATCGAGACCTTCCATCCACGATGTGCGGGTGAGCGTCGTTCCTCGCCACGGGTGACCACGTTGCTCAATTGATTGCAATGCTGATTGTGCGGAATCGGGAGTGCTTGCCTCTTCGAGCGTGAGGAACCGGCGCATATCGACGATCGAATCGATGGGATTAATCTCGACCGGGCAGGCGTCGAGACAGGCAGCACAAGTTAGGCAACTCCAAAGGACTTCATCGCCAATCGCATCGTGAACCATCGAGGTTGCTGGTTCTGGCGGGGTCTCACCTTCTGGCGTACCCATTAACACTGGAGCACGCTCTTCCATGTACCCGCGCATGCCTTGAATTAGAGCACGTGGAGAAAGAGGTTTGCCGGAAGCCCATGCAGGACATGCGTCCTGACACCTGCCGCAATTAGTGCAAGCGTCGAAACTTAGTGCCTGAGTCCACGGGAGATCAGGAATATCTTTCGTTCCAAAGGTTTCGAGAGTTTCGAAATCGCCCATTGGCTTTAGAGCGCCGCGAGGTCGGAGCGATCGGTAGTACCAGTTCATCGGACTAACGATCATGTGGGTGAAACGACTGAATCTGGCCGATGCGTAGATGATTGCCGATACGAATATGCCCGCGTGAACCCACCACGTAGCTGCGTGGGTGGCTTCGAGGGATCCAGATGTGAATCCGACACCCATGAGTGCTTTAGCGAATACCCAGCCGATTGGCGACCAGCCAGCTACCGAAGGGGCGTGGTAAATGGAAGCTGGATTTAGCTCGGTTGCCCCAATGCGTAATCCTTCAATAAGGAAGCCGCTGAGCAGCAAGCCAAACAGGAAGCTGAGAACGATGCCGTCGTCGAGTGCGGTGTTGAGACGTCCCGGTCGAATCACATATCTTCGCCATGCAGCCATCGATAGTCCGACTGCTGCTAGTCCGCCGCCGAATACGTCCCAAATGAATCCAAGCTGAACTCGGATGTGCGCTGTAGGCCACGTCCAATTCAGATATTTGTCAGCGTTGAATTCGAGAGCGGCGATTGTTGTCGCTATCAGCAAAATGCTGAAGCCCCAGAAAATAGCGAAGTGCATTATTCCCGGGTAGAGACTGCGTTTACGAACGAACTGCTTATGTGCGAACAGCCCGACTGTAAGTAACGACAGGAACGCTTTCCAGCGTTCGGAAGTTGGACCGAGGTCGACATCGGCACTAGCCGTGTGCCACATGCGCCATCGACGTCGAAGTGCGTATGCGATTGAGGCGATAGCGATTGGGGCGATGAGGTAGACCAGCGCACCCGTGAATGGGTAGCCAATGTTCCAAAATTCAGTACGACCGGCGAATTCAGGCATTCTCTAACTTCGTTCCCAAGTTGCTGACCCGATCTACGGTTGGAATCGGGAATGACGGCAGTTTACAAATTGCCGCTGTCTGTGTCGTGCACGATATCGCATCAATCGTAGTTATTGGAGCTATCACTCAAATCTCGTTAATTTACGAGGCGAGTCCACATCAATACTGCAGAACCAGTGATCAGCCATAAGAAAATGTTGATCAATAGTGGTTTGTCACGAGTCAGAATTTCTTCTGGTGATTCGCCGGCGCCCTTCACATGAATCAAATATAGATATCGCAACACGCCATAAGCCACGAACGGAATGGTGAGCATCATCGACTGATCGCTCGGA
This sequence comes from Dehalococcoidia bacterium, assembly GCA_026421185.1. Classification (GTDB taxonomy): domain Bacteria; phylum Chloroflexota; class Dehalococcoidia; order Lucifugimonadales; family Lucifugimonadaceae; genus Lucifugimonas. Next base: position 14,913 of record JAPKCH010000033.1, read on the forward strand.
ACGTTGGCTTCCGTTACGCCGGTGCTGAATGTGTAGAGTGTGTACGAGATGAGGGTGGCGGTTGCGACAACGTTGATGAGGCTATCGAGTAACGGGAGAGTGTATTCGCTAAGAATCGATCGCTGTGCGCCCGAGTTATCGCCAGCCGTTTGAAGTTCATTGCGTCGTTTTACAAGAGCGATGAACAGTGCGCCTAATGCCGTTACAACGTACAGCCACGGCGAAATCGTTAGATCAAGTTCAGTTTGGCCGGATACAGGATTGATTATTGCGTGGTCGATTGCAATTGAACCGGCGACGGCACGTAGGACGAATCCTGAAGCCACTGTCATAACGTCGAGTAGAACGATGTTCTTTAGCCACCAGCTATACGCAACATTGATCGACAAGTACGCAACTGAAGTGATGACCATTGGAATCGATATAAATGATGCGGCTGTAACCGCGCCAGTCATCATTACTAAGGAGATACCTATCGCCCATGGGATGGAAATTTTTCCAGCGGCTATCGGGCGTAAGCGTTTTCTAGGATGGGCACGGTCTTTCTCTACGTCTACGGAGTCATTTATGAAGTAAACGGCTGCTGAGAGTAGTACGAAAATTGCGAGTGCTGCAAATGCCCGACCGATGATTGCGGACATTCCTGATATATCGTCGCTGGAGTACCAAATGTTTACAGTGAAAAAGAGCGGGACCAGAACGAGACCGTTCTTGATCATCTGACGAGGGCGCGATTCCTTGATGATTGCTCTTATGCTTGGAATACGTGCTGTCTGAATTGTGACTTCCTGTTCTGCTGCCATATAAGCGATGATAGGTGTAATAAGAATTCGGGGTCAATTTGATCCGCCCACGTCTATTACCAATATTTATGCCAACACAGTCAAAAATGCGCCTCGACAAGCTCCTCGTAGAGAAGGGTTTGGCGCCCGATGTTAAAGAAGCCGCGGCATTGGTAATGGCGGGCAAAGTAACGCTTACCCAAGAACGGCGATCGCCAACGCCCGGAATGCAGGTGCGATCCGACATCGCTGTCGAAGTGGCACCTGCGAAGCGATTCGTGTCACGCGGTGGTGAAAAGCTCGCAAGGGCGCTCGAAGTTTTCGACTTCGACGTTCAAGGGCTTGTGTGTCTCGATGTTGGTGCTTCAACAGGCGGGTTCACCGATTGCCTTCTTCAGGCAGGAGCGAGCCGCGTCTACGCGGTCGATACCGGGCGAGGGCAGCTTCACCAGAAACTTCGCAGCGACGATCGTGTCGTGAGCATGGAGCGAACTAACTTGGTCGATGGCACCGGATTGCCAGAAAAGGTCGGCCTCGTTGTAGCCGATGTTTCGTTCACATCGCTAAGTGCCGTATTGCCAACGGTACTTGATGAATTGATCGATGGTGGTGATGCGATAGTGCTTCTAAAACCACAGTTCGAAGCGAAGAGAAATGAAGTGCCTAGGGGTGGCGTTGTGATAGATCCTGCCACTCATGCCGCAGTAATCGGTCGGTTTGTGAAGTGGGCGGGGGATTCAAAACTTAGGATTTTAAACATCGTAAGTTCGGGGATACTCGGAGATAAGGGAAACAGGGAGTTTCTACTGCATCTTCAACTTCCCAGCAATACTGTGGAATAAACGAGCCTCTTGCAGCATCGTTCGCGTTGACCGGGCAAGTTCGGGCAAGTTAAAATTGGTAACTCACTCGCCGTCTCACCTTGGAGCTATTCGGCGATCCTGATTCTTGCGGTGCAATCGAGTATTTCAAGAAATTGAGCGGACCGATCTAAAACATTTATATCTGTGTTAGGCACGATCATCCCAGATTCTGACGACAAGCCGCATGAAGAATGCGGCATCGTTGGTGCTTTCGTACCCGGTGAAAGCGTCGCTCGAACGGCGTTCTTCGGACTATTTGCATTACAGCACCGTGGTCAGGAAAGCGCCGGAATCGCCACATCCGAAGGCGACAAGATTCATCTCAAAGCTAAGATGGGGCTTGTTTCTCAGGTCTTCCGAGAAGAAACGCTTGCTACTCTGCCCGGCCACGTAGGCATTGGGCACACCCGTTATTCAACTATGGGTGGAAGCAAGGAATACAACGCTCAACCGCTGATAGCAGATGGGCAGCGAGGTCAAATCGCTGTTGGGCACAACGGTAACGTCATAAACGCCCCTGAACTACGGGTCGAAATGGCGGAAGAGTTCGGCTCGAATTTTGAAAAGACTTCAGATACTGAAGTTATCGCCGAACTATATGCAAAAGCTCCCGGTCGAGACTGGTTCGAGGTTTCTGCGTACGCCATGCGTCGCCTCAAAGGCGCTTACTCACTGGCGATTATGACCAAAGACCAGTTGATCGCCGTTCGCGATCCGCTTGGTATTCGCCCGCTCTGTCTCGGAACGCTCAATGGCGGTTACGTCGTTGCATCCGAAACAGCAGCACTCGACAACCTCGGTGCCGACTTCGTTCGTGAGCTGGAAAACGGCGAAACGCTCGTAATCGACAAAAACGGTATTCAGTCGAAGATCTGGTCTGGTGCGCGAGAGGCGCACGCAATGTGCGTATTCGAGCAAATATATTTCGCCCGCCCCGACAGCATTCTCAACGGTGAACTTGCTTACGAAACCCGTCAGCGTTTAGGTGCTGAAGTTTTCCGAGAGCATCCGGTTGATGCCGATATCGTTGTTGGTATTCCCGACTCTTCAACACCTCACGCAGTTGGATTAGCTGCTGCAGCGAAGATTCCTTATACCGAAGCTATTATTCGTAACCGCTACGTTGGTCGTACATTCATTCAGCCCGATCAACGTTCGCGTGCACAGGGTGTTCAAACGAAGTTCAATCCAATGCGCCAGGTAATTGAGGGTAAGCGACTTTTGGTTGTTGACGACTCGATTGTTCGCAGCACGACGATTACTCGTGTCATCAAGATGTTGCGTCGTGCAGGTGCAAAAGAAATTCACGTTCGAGTGGCTTCTCCACCGATCAAGTCGACCTGTCACTTCGGTGTAGACATGGCGACTCTTGGCGAACTGATTGCTGCCAACAAAACTGTCGAAGAAATCACTGAATACATCGGTGCCGATTCACTGGCGTATCTTTCTGTAGCAGGTCTTCTGCGAGCAGTGAAAGCTCCCAAAAACGCCTACTGCACTGGCTGCTTTACCGGTAACTACCCGATCCCCGTTCAGCTTGAGATGAACAAAATGGGATTCGAAGCCGCCTCCGCCGACTAATTCGGGTTATTTCCTCTATTGCACTTAGGCACTTGGTGTATTTTTAGGCTTTAAATTGTCCCGCCTGAACGTATACTTATCGGCTGATTATTACGCGTCTGATTTATGATCGACTTCTAAGCCAGAAACGTTCATGGGAGCCTTAAGCATGACTGATCGCCCAGCAGGCAAGACCTACGCCGGCGCAGGTGTAAATCTGGATGATGCAGCTTCGGTAAAGAGTACGATCAAGGACATCGCCGCCTCGACGCTTGGCGGAGCAGTTGTTGCTGGTCCGGGCGGATTCGGCGGAGTTATCGACCCCGACCCTGATGGCGACATGCTTTTAGTTGCCAGCACCGATGGTGTTGGAACCAAGCTACGTATCGCAGAGGCACTCGGCGCTCACGATACGATCGGCGCTAGCATCGTCAACCACTGCATCAACGACATTCTCCCCGCTGGTGCGAAGCCGCTATTTTTCCTCGACTACATCGGTCTTAGCAAGTTTGACCCAGACAAGATCGCCAAGATCGTTTCTGGGCTTGCAAAAGCGTGTAGCGCAGCGGGTTGTGCTTTGCTCGGTGGCGAAACTGCCACAATGCCAGATATCTACCATGGCGATGACTACGATCTTGCCGGGTTCATAGTTGGAACAGTTCGTAAAGATGCGCTGCTCAAGCCTGACAACACTCGTGAAGGCGACGTAATTCTTGCGTTGGCTTCCGACGGTCTTCACACCAACGGTTACTCGCTGGTTCGATCTATATTCGAAACCGACCAGAACCCTTCAGTGCTGGCAGACAACGTACCCGAGACTCCACATACTCTCGGCGAGATGCTGCTTCGTCCGCATCTCTCTTATCTAAATGCTCTTAGCCCGGTTCTCGACAAGATCCGTGGACTTGGTCACATCACCGGTGGAAGCTTCTACAAGAATATTCCTCGTGCGCTGGCAGACGGACTCGGTGCCGATGTCGATATTTCTACATGGGACATTCCGCCTCTGTTCAAATTCATCCAAGAACACGGCAGAGTTGAGGATCAGGAAATGTTCCGAGTCTTCAACATGGGTGTCGGTATGACGATCATTGTTGAACCCGGACTTGCCGATGACGTGCTGAACAGCGTTCCAGGTGCGTTCCGTGTCGGTCAAGTTGTAAAACGTGCCGAAGGCGAAGAGCGAACGAAACTGATTGGTCTCTAAAGAATCGAGAATAAATTGAGGGCGCTACTTTCTGCATATGACCGAACTGGACTGGTCGACTTCGCCAAGGTTATGGTCGCCAATGGTTTTGAGCTGCTCAGTACAGGCGGCACAGCTAAAGAGCTAAAAGCTGCTGGTCTTGAGATCACAGAAGTCGCCTCGGTTACCGGTGCGCCTGAGATCCTCGATGGTCGAGTAAAGACCCTCCATCCACGAATCCACGGTGGACTTCTCGGCAAGCGCAATAATCCTGCCCACGTCGCTGAAATGAAGGAACAGGGCATCGAAGGCATCGATGTCGTTGTGAACAATCTCTACCCGTTCCAGCAGACAATTTCTAAGCCAGACGTAAGTCTCGACGATGCGCTAGAGAACATCGACATCGGTGGCCCGGCAATGACACGTGCCGCTGCTAAAAATTTTCCAGACGTCGTAATTGTCGTCGACCCATCTGACTACGACGTTGTTGGCGAAATGATCGCTAGCGGTGGCGTATCGATGTACCAGCGTCGTAAGCTCGCCTCGAAGGCGTTCCAACACGTTGCAGGCTACGACACGCTAATTTCTGCCTACCTTCGAGAGCCTGACTCTACTAGCGACGATAAGACAGCCCTCTTCCCAGAAGAACTCACATTTGGTTGGGACCGGATCGCCATTCCTCGATACGGCGAGAACCCACACCAAGCTGGTGGAATATATGTAACTCCGGGCGAGAGCGGCGGAATCGTAAACGCCAAGCGGTTGCACGGTATCGATATGTCGTACCTCAACTACTTCGACGCCGATGCTGCGTGGGTTTCTGCTAACTCGTTCCAGGCGCTGGGTCAGCACTGCGTATCGGTTGTGAAGCACGCTAATCCGTGTGGACTCGCAACCGACGATAATCAGACTGAGGCGTACCGTAAGGCTTACGCTGGCGACAATATTTCTGCATTCGGCGGAATCGTCGGATTCAACACTGTCGTCACTGCCGAAACGGCGTTGGCGATGAAGGGTGTTCTCTACGACAACATCGTTGCACCGGGATACGAACCCGAAGCACTCGCAATTCTCAGTAAGCGAAAGCGCACACGAGTTCTCGAAGTTCATCCAGCAGCGACCCCATTACTGAACGTTCGAAACGTTACAGGTGGAGCACTTGTTCAGCAGCCCGACAACATCGTAGAAGATCCTTCATCTTGGAAGGTCGTCACTAAGAAACAGCCAACCGTGCAGCAGTTGAGCGATATGGCTTTCGCATGGAAGGCGTGTCAGCTAGTTCACTCGAACGCCATCGTGTTTGCAAAGAATTCAATGCTTCAGGGCATGGGCGCAGGTCAGCCAAACCGAGCTATCAGCGTGTATCTCGCAGCTCGAGCGGCTGGCGATGACGCACAGGGCTGTGTGATGGCAAGCGATGCGTTCTTCCCGTTCCCTGATGGCATTGAAGGTGCCGCAGAAGCGGGAGCCGTTGCAGTTGTGCAGCCGGGTGGTTCCGTGAAGGATCAGGAAGTTATCGAAGCTGCCGATCGTCTTGGTTTAGTTATGTTGTTCACCGGAACTCGGCACTTCTACCACTAATCGGCTCCGATCCGCCCTAAACTGGGTGGATCAAGTCGTTCCTCAAGCTTCCTACTTCGTAATTAGAAAAACTCTCAATGGCAACTACCGTCGACATAGTCATACCGGTCCTCAACGAGGAAGTGGCTCTGGCTGGGTGCATTGAGAAGTTGTACGCGTTTACTGATAATTATCCTGAACGTGACTGGCGCATAGTCGTTGCCGACAACGGTTCGACAGATCGCACCACTGAAATCGCCACCGAGCTATCAGAAAAGCATTCCAGCCTTTCGCTGTCACGCCTTGATCAGCGTGGTCGAGGTCGTGCGCTCAAGAAAGCCTGGGGCGAAAGCGACGCCGATGTGCGTCTGTACATGGATGTCGATCTTTCAACCGATTTGAAAGCGCTTCCTTTATTGGTAGATGCAATTGCCGACGACGGATACGAAGTCGCCATCGGCTCCCGACTCACAAAAGGGTCCGAAGTCGTTGACCGAACGCTCAAACGTGAGATAACTTCTCGTGGCTACAACGTGTTGATCCACTTGTTCTTCCCGCTGACAAAATTCAAAGATGCGCAGTGTGGATTCAAAGCGATATCTCGTAAAACAGCTGAAAACATTTTGCCTCTTGTAAAAGACAATGCCTGGTTCCTAGATACTGAACTTCTGTTACTTGCCGGTAAGG
>JAPKCH010000087.1 GCA_026421185.1 Dehalococcoidia bacterium
TCCTAAGTTAGCTATAGCAATCGGAGTGATCACCGAAGAACGTCAGTCCTCAGGTGGTGCGGGATTCACGAGATCCATGCCGATGGTTTCAGGGAATACCCCCGCTAGTTCTTCAACTGTCCATCGACCTGCCTTATGAATTGACCGTCCTTGTTCGGGTGAGTTCATAAGACTGACTCGGTTACCTACCGTGTGGAAAATACGCCCGGTGACGTCGGCAGCTTGATCGGAAGCTAGCCAAGCAATCATCGGAGCCACTTGTTCAGGTTCAGTCGTCAGCGTGCCTTCTGGAGCGGGTAAGAATTCGCCTTTACGCATGTCCTTCGTCGAATCAGGTATCGAGTCGGTCATGCGAGTCGCAGCTCCCGGTGAAATAGCGTTGGCAGTTACACCGTGTCGAGCTAAATCCTTCGCTACAACGCGTGTAAATCCAGCGATAGCGTCTTTGGCTGCGCCGTAGTTTGCTTGACCACCGTACCCATACAAGCCTGAAACTGAGCTGAACGTCACGATACGTCCACTGCCCTGTTCTTTGAATATTGCCGATGCGGGTTGAACAACAGAGAATGTGCCTTTCAAGTGCACGCCCATCACGTCGTCCCATTCCTGTTCGGACATGTTGAAGAGCATTCGATCTCGCAAGATTCCGGCGGCTGTCACAACGATATCAAGTCGACCAAACTCTTCCATCGCTGTCCTCACAATGTTCTCGCCGCCCTCCATCGTGGCGACTGAGTGGTACGAAGCGACTGCTCGTCCACCAAGTTCCGATATCTCTTCCACAACTTGAGCTGCCGGAGTGGTATCTTCCCCATCTCCGTCCAAAGAGGCACCTACATCGGCAACCACTACAGCTGCACCCTGCGATGCGAGCAGCTTTGCAACTCCTCGACCGATTCCACGTCCAGCGCCTGTGACAACAGCAACCTTGCCTTCGAGACGTTTGCTTCCGACTGGCCCTTCCACAGCAGGGTGCCCCAGCAGACTAGGGCCTACTTGTGCGTCGAGCTGATCCGGTTCCCACGTGGCAGGCGGTGCCGAGTTGTAAATAGTCTTAACTCGTCGCGGCAGCGTCATGTGAACAACGTTTCCGCCATATACGAGGAACGTTTGGCCGTTCACTGGAGCCGAATAGTCGGAAGCAAGGAACGCTACGAATGGTGCAACGTCCTGAGGTTCCCACGCTGCTTCGCCCTTGCCGGGGAATAATCCGTTTGCCGCTAATTTTTCACGTGTTGCTTGCGGGATAGATTCCACCATTCGAGTTTCGGCTCGCGGGGCGATTGAATTGGCAGTGACGCCGTACTTACCGAGATCTTTGGCAACCACTTTGGTGAAGCCGTGAATTCCAGATTTTGCGGCACCGTAGTTTGCTTGCCCAGGAAAACCGACGAGTCCTGATTCCGATGTAAACGTTATTACCCGACCACCCCGTTGTTTACGGAATAATGGCGCAGCGTGGCGAACGACGTTGAACGTTCCTTTGAGATGAACCTCGTAGACGGAGTCCCACTCATCTTCGCTCATGTTGTAGATCATACGATCGCGAAGAATACCGGCGGCTGTAACTACGATGTCCAGCTTGCCAAAGGTATCCAATGCTGCCTGAACAATACGTCCACCGCCTTCGAAAGAGGAAACCGATTCTGTAATCCCCACAGCATCACCGCCGGCTTTTTTTATCCCAGCTACAACTTCATCAGCTGGACTCAGTACTTCAGCCTCGCCGGACAGCGACAGACCTGCATCATTGACCACAATCTTCGCACCATTCGCAGCGAGTTCCTCTGCTATGCCACGACCAATACCGCGACCTGCTCCGGTGACGATTGCTACTTTGCCTTCAAGCGAGCCGTTCATTGATTCATGTCCTGTTACTAAAGGGGCAGTGGTCGTGAATTGATTCTGTAGAAATCTATACGATTTCACGTATTGGTAAGGAGACCAATGCTCTCCCCGGTGTGCTGATAATGCCTTCTGAATTGCGTAAGCCGATTTCGAGTTCAACGATTCCGACGCCGTGCTCTGTTCGAGCATCGAGTACTTTTCCGACACATGTTGCAGTCGAGTTCGGAAAATCTATTGCTCGATAAGAAACATCAAGCTCCAGCAAGCGTCCATCTACGCCCATCCAGCTTGTAACTAGTTCACCTAGCCATGCACTCTTGAGAGCGCCGTGGATGATGACTGTTGGATGCCCTGCTTCTTTAGCGACGTTAAGGTCATAGTGAATCGCTACGAAATCTTGTGATGCACCTGCGTACATAACCAGCTGGCGGGTGTCAGGATTTTTCACGATCTCTGGAAGCTGGTCGCCAATATTTATATCTTCGAAAAACAGGATTTGTGTGCCTACTGCAGAATTAGTTATCGCCAACCCCAGAATCCTTTTCGCCAGTGCCGTACGTGATGGTCGTCGTCGTTTGGGTAGCGACTAATCGTCCCGCTTCGTTGGTGTATGAAATTTCGGATATTTTGAAGAGCATCGTTCCCATTCGGCCGTGTTTTTCGAATAGGTCGGTGATCTTTCGCACCACGGTGATTTTATCGCCAATTCGAACAGGTTCGTTGAAGCGATACTTGCTTCCACCATCAAGGATGTGGGCGAATGGCTCCGGATACGTCTTCGGGTATTTACCCGGCAGGAGCGAACGAAAGAACGTCGGAGGAGCGATAAGTCCGCCGTGCGATGTCGCTTCCGACGCTTCACGATCGGAATACAACGGATTCGGGTCACCGATAGCGGCAGCGAATCGTTCGACTGCGTGGCATTCAATGTCGTATGTAACAGGAACTGATTCCAAGTGGATGAAAGACCGGAGTTCTTCCGAAATTACAGTGTTACCCGTGGATGCTGGTGTTGTCATTTGAAATATCTGTCGTACTTACGCGTAGCTCGGCATCATGAGGCTGTGATTCAACTTTGGTGCTCACTAAAACTGCCGATAGTTTATCTTTTGTTTCGATTTCGTTTGCCGCCGCCACGGCCTGACTTCGATTCCTCGGGCGCTTTTGCAAAGATTTTGCGTTCTCTTCTCTTTACTTGAGATCCGACAGCAGCAGCAGTCATCAGTATTGCTGTTGGAATAAACAAAATGCCATTTACGGAGATAAAGAGTATGACGAATACGTAGATTAGGAATGTAGAAATCCATATATTTATCTTCGCGGCCCTATCAGGCAGGTGGTGCTTAGGCACCACTAAGAGAGCACTGCCAGAAAGAATGACGGGCAATATGCTTACCCATATCAGATTGTTTTGCCCGTCGGCCCAAACGATTGGAAGTACGAACAACGCGGCGAAGCTGGCGACCGCAAACGCGGTGGCGCTGAATGTGAAGAAGTAAATTCGGTCCCAACGAGGCATTTTCATGGAAAACGATTGTATGGGTCAGGGAACCTATTGGGATAAGTAAATGAACTCAAACAGGCTGAAGTGATGAATGTTCGCCGGTGGGTAGTTCTATGACAATTGAGTCGTTAGGTCTAATTTTGCCGCCCGATACGACGATGGTCATGACGCCAGTTTTACGAATCAGATCGCCGTTTTCATCACGGCCCAACACTGCCTGCATTAGGTGCGGCAACAGATCATCTAGCTGAGCACATGGATTCCGAAGGCCTGTAATTTCGACCACTGCGCTCTCGCCGATATGCAGGCGGGTTCCAGTCGGTTGAGAGAGAAGATCGATATCCGACGTCGTAATGTTTTCACCCATTAGTCCGGGCTGAACGTCGAATCCGTCATTTCGTAATTCGTCAAACAATTCAGAGTGAATCAGGTGAACTTGGCGTAGATTTGGCTGATTTGGATCCTTAAGCATTCGACCGCGGTGCTTCACGGTCACACCGTTGTGAACATCGCCTTCGACGCCGAATCCCTCGATCAGCGTGATCGAAGTACGCCAAAGTTTCGTCATGGTGTACTCAGCACTCGAATGTACTGCTAAAACTCTTGGTGGCATTAGGTATTCTTGAACTAAAAGATTTAAGGAACTTTACGGAGCAAATAGATCGGGGTCTTGGATTTCGATCTGGTCTTCGTCGGGATCGAACTGTTGAGCCGATTCTTCTTCGACCACTTTTTCAAGGGGTGCGAACGAAAGCATTAGTCGCTTCACGCCTTGGCCCGCGAACGCTACAGTCACAGTCGTATCGCTCCCAACACCTGTTGAGCTAACTACTACACCTTCGCCGAACGTGCCATGACGGACTTTATCACCTGGAGAAAATTGATCGCCGGATGAACGTGTTGCGGATCGAGGGGCAGGAGTCGATGCGGCACGTTTCGTCCACATCGGATCAGGGATTCGATCGGCTACTCGATCGTGACCACGAATGTCGCGCCTTGTTACCAGCGATTCGGGAATTTCCTGTATAAACCGTGAAGGCATTGTGGAACCCGATTGGCCACGGAATCGGCGTTGGAACGCCCTGAACATGTAGAGGCGCTTTCGAGCCCGGGTAATGCCGACGTAGAGCAATCGGCGTTCTTCTTGGAGTTGTGTTGGATCGTCCACGCTACGAGAGTGCGGGAGCATGCCTTCTTCGAGACCAACTAGGAACACGGCGTCGTATTCGAGACCTTTAGCTTGGTGAAGAGTGATGAGGGTTATACCTTGTTCTTCACTCTCAGCGTCATCTCCCCCTTTAAGACCATCAACGTCGGATACAAGCGCTACGTTTTCGAGAAAATCGGTGAGCTGACCACGTTCTTCTGAGCCAGCGAACTGTTCTGCAGAAGCTTTTAGTTCCTGCAGGTTTTCCATGCGTTCTTCTCCGCGTTCTTTATCTTCACGAAGCATTGCGCCGTAACCACTTCGCTCAACCATCAAGTCGATCAGTTCGTTTGTGTCCAGTGCGAGAGACTG
>JAPKCH010000005.1 GCA_026421185.1 Dehalococcoidia bacterium
GCGACCATCGATCTTGAAGGTTGTTCCATCGGCCATGCAGAAATCTCCGAACGTTGGGTTTAGCTGAAACCCCGAAATTGGTTATGGGCGTGTACGGGTAGGAAGAATCATCGTGCCATCGCCGAAAACACCACCTGGTGCAATTTCTCCAGCTAAGCAAGATTTGATCTCATCTCCGAAGTATTTCAGAGCTGAGGCGATAGGGTTGAATCCAAGCTGGCCGTGTCCACAAAGTGATCCAGCTTTCATACTGGTTCCGACCCTTTCGAGCAGAGCAAGGTCAGCTGTCTTCGCTTTGTTCTGGCACATACGGTCCAGAATTTCCAGCATATGAGTGTTACCAAGTCTACAAGGGAAACATTTTCCGCATGATTCGAATTGGTTGAATGCAATTAGTGTGCGAAGAAGGTCAACTACGTTCACTGTTTCGTTACCGACGATAATTCCCCCAGACCCGATTGATGCACCAGCCGCCGACATCGCATCGAAGTCGATCATCGTGTCAAATGCTTCTTCACCTAGTAGGCCGTTAAGTGGTCCACCGGCTTGAAGAACTTTAATTCGTTCGCCTACTGATACACCACCACCGATATTTTCAAGAACTTCTCGTATGGTCATCCCCATTGGAACTTCATACATGCCTGGGTAAGTGATGTGCCCTGAGAGGCAGACGATTGCCGTGCCGGAAGTAGTTTCTGTTCCAATGCTCTTGAACCAGTCAGAGCCATTGCGAACGATTTCGGGAACGTAAGCAAGAGTCTTTACGTTATTGATATTGGTTGGCTTCTGCCACAGTCCTGCGGCTGCCGGGAATGGAGGTTTGAACCGAGGTGTAGAACGCTTACCTTCGATCGCTTCCATCAGTGCGGTTTCTTCTCCCGCTACGTAGGAATCACCAGTAAGAGAAACTTCCATTTCGAATGAAAAGTTTGAACCAAGAATGTTCTTACCGAGCAAACCTGATTCATATGCGGCAGCGATTGCCTTACGAGCCGATTCGATAGGTAGCTCATGTCCGGTACGAATAAAAATATAGCCGTGCGTTGAACGCGTGGCGTAACCGTTGATAATTAGACCTTCAACCAATGTGTGAGGGTCGTTTTCGATAATACCCTTGTCATTGAACGCCCCAGGGTCGCCTTCTTCACAGTTACAGAGAACGTATTTCACAGGAGCTTTTGATGGAGCTAAGAAGCTCCACTTCACACCTGCTGGAAATGCAGCGCCACCACGTCCTCGAAGACCTGCTGCTTTCACTTCATTGACGATTTCTTCAGGAGTCAACTCTGTAAGGGCACGGTTTAGAGCGGTGTAACCACCGTTTGCTACGTATTGAAGAAGATCGTGCGGGTCTGTATCGCCGAAGTTACGTGTTGCAATTCGCTGCTGAAGAGCCACCATTGGCAGGCTTCCAAGCTCAGGAAGACTTCCTACTCCAGTTCCATCACCACCAGAGTAAGCAAACGCTCGTTCGGTTAACGGTTCGCCGTTCTTCACATGCTGCTCGACGATAGTCTTCGCTTCTTCTGGATCCACGTTTCCGTAGAACACTCGAGCACCATTCGGCATCAAAATGTCAACTTGAGGTTCGAGGTACATCAAACCCATTGCACTAACCATCGAGACATTAGCGTCCACGCCGGTAGACTCAACTGAATTCTTGAATGCCTCAAGAACTGGGCCCGCTCCTGCTGCTTGTCCAGAAGTACCACCACCAACTCGAATCCAAGCGCTTTCACCTGAAGTCAACTCTTCCCAACGTTTTTTTGCGCGGGCTTGGAGTTCTTCGAACTGAGTAGGCATCGGTTAATTGGTCCTCTGGTGTTCCTGATCGACTAGCAAAAGTGCTAGTTGCTCTGGCCTCGAAGTTCACGAGCGATTTTCGCTGCTGACTCCGGTGTCTGTTTGCCGATTAAATGATGGTTGATTGCGATAACAGGACCTTGAGCACAAGCACCGAGACAGGTGTTGTACTTCAAAGTGACTTTACGATCAGGGCTTTCGCCTTCCTCTTTAATTTCGAGGGCGGTATGCACTGAATCGAGAATCTGTTGCGCTCCGACCAAATGACACGAAGGGCCCCAACATACGTCCAGTGTCTTATCACCAGGAGCTGTGAACCTGAAGTTCGTGTAAAAAGATGCAACGCTCCACACTTCATTAATTGTCGAACTGCAGAAAGTGGCCGTCTCTTTAATTGCCTCATCTGGAAGGTAATGAATAGAGTCTTGCACCGCTATTAAAGATGAAAGTACGGTGACAGTTGGCTGTGCCTGTGCATTCAGGACTTGCCGGATCTGTTCACGTAATTTCAAGCTCTGCTCTGTGTCAGCAGTAGTCAACTTAACCTCAACCAAAATATCGGGCATTCAACTTCGAGAATCAGTTCACAATCCTAGCAGAGCCCAATAGGGCATTCAACGAAAAAGATGTGAATATTGACGACTCAGAAAAGTCGGTACTTTTTGTAAGCCTCTTGCGGGTCCATCCCGTTCAGAATCATTGTCCGTAGTTCGCTTTCTGTCGACATGATTTCTTCAGTTTTATCTAGGACTTGCTCGATTATTGACTGGGGAATAACTAATACTCCGTCAATGTCCGCCAAAATCCAGTCACCAGTGGTTATCTTAACCTCTCCAATGACGATCGGTTCGCCCATCGATTCAACGGACCATTTACCGACAACGTCTTTCGGTGTGAAGTAACGGAAGAAAACAGGCCAGCCCAGTTTCTTAATGAAATCGGAATCTCGATTACCGCCATCGACAACGTAACCAAGAACGCCGCGGTGGTTCAATGTTTCAGCCGAAAGTTCACCCATGTGAGCGATGGTCGAATCGTTCGGCTGGCAAACAAGCACAGACCCACCTGGTGCTTTGCTAAGCAATCCAGTCCAACTCATCAGCGATTCATCGTTAGAAATCGTTTCGTCAATCCGACCACTACAAGTCCAAATTGGACCTGCCAAGGTCAGGTTCTCGTCCAGTGGTCGTATGTCGTGCGGCAACGTACAGTTTGGATATCCCATCTCACGCATTACATCGTAAACGGCACCTGTGTAACAGTCAGACAAACGGTCAATTATGTTCTTCGACAAACTAGTTCTTTCTCAAAATTCGAATATACACAATAGAGTACGATGGTTTGCTTATATTAGTAACTATGTAACGGAGTCAGAGCGTGAAAATCACCTCAATTGAAACAATCCGAATCGAAGAATTTCCGGCAATCGTCTGGGTTCAAGTAAAAACAGATTCGGGTCATATCGGACTGGGTGAAACGTTCTTCGGCCCTCGAGCTGTTACAGGGTGCGTCCATGAGATGTTCGCACCAATGCTTATAGGCAAGGACCCTCTCGCTATCGAACGACATTGGCGAGACATGTTCGATATGGCGAATGCATTCGGATACGCAGGAGCCGAAGCACGCGCAATATCAGCCATAGATATCGCTTTATGGGATATCGCCGGGCAAGTCGCTGGGCAGCCTATATACAACATGCTTGGGGGCGCATGCCGAGACAAAATTCGAACGTACAACACGACTGGCCAATACGGCGACAATAAAGATATGGAGATGGCGATCGTGGACGCTGGCACGCTTGCAAAGAGCCTGCTCGACGACGGCATCACAGCGATGAAGTGGGCGTTCACCGATCAGTTCGCTGATATCAACCGCGGTACCCACATTTCAAATGAAGACATGAAGCTGCTGTTAAAGCCGGTCGAGGACATCAGAGCCGCTGTTGGTGATCAGATCGAAGTAGCCAATGATGGGCACGGACGCTGGAACCTAAACTCGGCTATCAAGATCGGTAAGGCAATGGATCATCTCGACATGATGTGGCAGGAAGAACTCATTCAACCGACCAACGTCGAAAGCCACTTGCGACTCGCTGACGAAATCGAAGCTCCTATTTGCGTTTCTGAGCGACTAATTAGCAAATATCAATTTAGGGAATACCTCAAGGCAGGAGCGGCCGAAGTCGTTATGCCCGACTTGATTTGGACGGGAGGTATTACAGAAACCAAAAAAATTTGCACAATGGCCGAGGCTGAACAGCGCCCTGTAGCTCCCCACGATATGACGGGTCCAGTAAACGTATTTGCTTGCGCACATATCTCAATGAACGCACCGAATGTGTTCCTTATGGAAAGTTGCCGTGCGTTCTACGGTAAGGGCGGCTGGTACGAGAAGGTTCTCGAAACAAACATCAAAGTGGTCGATGGCTACATGCTCGCTCCAGAAGGTCCCGGTCTAGGTACTCGGCTTCGAAAGGATTTGTTTGACAGATCAGACATCACTATCGAAGTCACCGACGAACCCGGACAACACTTCCATTGGGGTGGTCATGAGTCGCCAGTATTCGAGGTTGTTGGTAATCGGGGTGAACGCCGGGTACAGTATCGAGAGTCATGGACGGGAAATGATCCAGATATGATCTCGGATGTACGCGATCGATAGTTAATGCCGATCAGTTCGCCCAATATCCGCACAGATTCACATGAAGCGTTCGCAATTTAAAAAGAACCCCTGCTTTGTACTCGACGCTTGGCTTAATGGCGAAACACACAGGTATGACTCAGTTATAAGCAACCGCGACGAGCGAGCATTGTTGGAATTTTTACAGCTCATAACGGGTAGATTAAAGGGATCACACTAGAGATCGAAGAAGGCAATCGGATTATTCAGACATGGAGCATGACAGAGTTCGAGGGTAATGACCTGGATTCTCTTAAAGAGGTCATTCTTGAGCAAGTCGAAACCAGTACAAAGCCAACTCTTCGCCATTGGAAAATTTCCGACGATCAAGCATACGGCTATGAGTAGGGCTGGAAAAATTTCTAATTCACGCCAATAATCGACTATTTCAGTAATGGGGCGAACGTATAAAACGCTCTATGTGTTTGGCGATCCAGCTTTAGCTGCAACTTCCAGATCTATAGATCGATCACGAGGCTGAGTCGGCGACATAACGATCTCTTCTATTACTGTTCGCCCAGGCAAAGTCGCACACAGCAAAATGGCTGCAGCAACGTCTTCCGGCATCATCATTGTTGCACGGGCGTCGGCATCTGGGTTGTGAGGTCGCTTATTGAGAATAGGTGTATCAACCTCAGCCGGCAAAATCGTTGAAGCCCGAATTCCTTTAGCATTTAGCTCAGCATTGATGCCGCGCATCATGTTGTACGAAGCCGACTTTGCAGCGCTGTAAGCCGCTCCACCCAGCAAGCCAGGGTGGATTGCTGCGTAAGAGGATGTGGTTACTACAGTTCCGCCACCGTTTTCAATCATCGAACCGACAACCGACTGAGTGAGTCGGTAAACGCCTTCGACGTTCACTTTGAATACGCTCGCCCATTCTTCCGGACCCACGTACTGAATCGATCGAACATGCGAACTATGACCTGCGTTGTTGACAAGGACGTCAACTTGTCCGAATTCAGCAAGTGTCCAGGCACCAAGTGCAGCCGCTGCGTCGCCGTCTTCCATATCCACGGATCTTGCTACGGCACTGCCGCCCTTTGACTCGATTAGTTCGACGACTTCTTTTAATGGTTCAATTCGACGACCTGTCAGGACAAGTTTGGCTCCTTCATCAGCAAACATTAATGCCGCTTCCCTACCAATGCCCGTGCCAGCCCCAGTGATAATCGCTATTTGTCCGTCGAGTTTTCCCATATTCAGCAATTCCAGTCCTGATTCGTAGTCTGCAAAGGAAGTTTACTTCCAGTTCTGCCAATTATCTTTTTCATCATACAAAATCGTTGCCGCTAGTTCACGCCCCATTTTGAATGAATAGTTTGTGCCGCGGTCTTCAGGGTATATCTGAGTTGTATTTGCTAAGTACAACTTCTTCAGGGGAGTCCGGTGATTCGCTATTACTTTGGAGTAATTAGTTCCAATTATTGGCTGTGCAGCGCTAAGTGCGTTGTAGTGAACTTTCGTGATCCATGAACGATCAAATTCAGTATTAAATTTCGAGAGATGCGGTAGATAGAGTTCCAACAGATCATCCTTCGACATTTTGTACAAAGGATCTGTACGATCTAGGTAATTGGTTAGGTAGAGGATATTTTTTCCTGAATACCATTCCTTGGGAAGCATGTTCGTGTGCTCTATCAGTCCCAAGAACGGAACATCAGGATCCGCAATGTTCATCCAGTAGAAATCAGTTAGCGGGCGATCAAGTTCGAGAACAACCACAACCGCTGCAAGATAGTGAACATCTGTCAGGCGTTTTTTGTAGTCGTCGGGTAGATCCACAAGATCAGGAAATGAGAATGAAGGTACGGTCGACAAGATGGTGTCGAATTCTTCTCGAATATGCTGACCATCAGCCCCACGTGCGAGTAACGCTTTTGGTACGCCGTCGACTACTTCAATTTTTACTACCGGTGTAGAAATGTGAATCTCACCGTCACGTGATTCGATCACTTTCTTGAGCTTGCTGAATATGGTGTCGAAGCTTCCATCCGGGTACCCAAGCATCTCACGACCACGTATACCCTGCCTGGACGCAAATCGTGTCTGGATTTTAGACCAAAACCAAGGCATGCCTATTTGATCGTAGAAGTCACCGAATTTGCCCTTTAAAAGCGGAGCCCACACTTTTTCGTACGCCTTGCCACCCAGTCGTTCGCGTAACCAGTAATCAGCTGTCTGGTCTTCAAGCCCTCGCCAGTCCTTGATTCGTCCTACTTTTAGTGCGAACAAACCTAGTTTGATTCGATCTAAGAACGGAATCGCTCCGAATCGTAGTAAATCTAGCGCAGTGGTGGTCTTATAGACTTTCCCTGATGTGTAGGTGCCGACGCGAGACGGATACCACTTCATCGCTTCTTCAACGCCGAGATCAGCCATTAGATCTAGAATCGCTTTGTCATTCGTGAACAGGTGGTGATACCCACGTTCTAATGGGCTTCCACCAACAGGGATCGTTGAGGCTTGCCCGCCAATAAACGGTGCTGATTCGTAGACCACAACTTTATGGCCTTTCGCAGATAGATCGAAAGCTGCTGCGAGTCCAGCCGCACCTGCTCCGATAATCCCGATTTTCATTTCGGTGAACTCTTTCCTGCGATCGGCTGATCTGACTCTTTAGCACCCTTCATCAGTCCAGACAGTGAATTACCGTCCATCACCAATATAACGACACCAACAATAGTCGGCGGTAGCCACAGTGTTACGTGAACGGTTAGTGCATAAGCTGCGGCAACTTCTTGCCCTACACCGAGTGCGACTAGCGCTGCCGCTCCAAAGAAATCGAATGGTCCCCAACTACCAGCTGTCGAAGGCAGAACTCCTGCAAGGTTTGCAGCTGAAGTAAATACCAGTATCGCTGCGATGAACTCAATATGGCTGTCGAAAACAGGACGAAGGTCAAAACCTATTGCAATGAGGTAGTACATCACAGCCTCAGATGCCCATACAGGTATTGACCATGCAAAAACCTTAGCGAGGTCTAACGGCGAACTAACCACGGTAAGACCTTCTAGCAATCGTTCAGCGATGCTAAGTAGCCGTTTACGTAGGCCTGTTCCGAACATGAACATCATTCTGTCAATCCAGTTGAGAACGGTATCTGAGCTGGCAAGCAAAATGAGTAATATGACGGTCAAAACTCCAACGAACGGGAGTAGAGCCACGAGTGCCAAAACCGCAGCTCCACCAGGTATATCCGAGGATATGTCGCCAACGGCACGTTCCATTCCAACTGTACCCAGAAGACCAGCGGCTGCTAAGAAGAACAGCAGGGCTAGGACGTCGGTCGCACGTTCCACGGCTACCGTGCCGAAGGCTGCAGGTGCGGAACACTTCTCACGCAAGCTCAAGTAATACGATCGAACAACTTCACCTATACGTACCGGGATCAGGTTGTTCGCCATGTAGCCGACGACCACAACGGAGTAGATGCTTTTTTGCGGAGTGCCTATTAACGGGCGCAGCAGAAATTTCCACCGTTCAGATCTGAACCAGACAGCGATGAAGTAAAAAACTAGGGATGGAGCAATGTAGGCGTAATTGGCGTCTACAAGTACTTCGCCAATGGTTTCGAAATCGACAAATAGCGTTACAAACACAGCAAGAAATGCTGCACTACCTAACGCACCTATCCAGAAGGTCTTATTTCGAAAAAACATATGCGATTCTAATACGTTTGAGCTCTCAGTAAGCAGCTCAGACTATTCCGTGGGAGCAAATGGGACCTCGTCCGAAAAATAGACATAGGAGTCGATAGTCCCAATCGGGTTCGCTAGTTTACGATATAAGAAATAGTCTACTGATCCAGCCCATTTATCACGGTCAATCAAAGTCCCCAAAAATGTTCCAGAGCTAACGTCGCGGTAACTCTCTGGAAACCACCATCGATGCACAAGTTTCCGTCCATCGGAAAATCCATCAGGAAGCCTTGTAACAACACTGGCATTGTTGTTCTCATTGATGACAGCGATGATTCGGTCTTCCTCTATTTCAATTTCATCTGAAGTGAAGTCGCTATAAGTAACGTTGCTATAGCGCCTGAGATACCACTGCCATGGCCACGAGTAAGCATCACGGATGTCAATCGCTAATTTAATTTCGAACCGATCCCCGGTAAGCTCTGCTGTTCGTGCAATCTCTTCGACGAGATTATGAATATCTGGAGCAGTCTGGGTATAGACGAGCATTTCACGAGGAATGTCGCTGTTCTCAAAGCTCGCTACCCATCCTGCCCGGAACGTAAATCCGAACAGGATTACAACAGTAAGCAGTCCTGTGATTCCGAATGCCTGTGACCTACCGATTCGACTACCTAATACTTGAAGTCCCAGTAGGAGAATTCCAACCGGAAACAGTATTCCGAACCAGGATAGGAACTGCACTACAAAACCTTCGCCCGGTTGGTTGAAAGCCAATCTCCAAACAAAAACGTAAAAGATGGGTACGCCAATAATTGCGAGTCCTGCCTGACTTCTCCACGCCTTACGCCAATCGATCGACATGATCACATCGTTCAAGATATTTGCGGCAAGAATCAGTGCTGGCAGAACGACGTTCACCAACAACCACGGCATTTTTTCGCCCGCCTGTGTGTAGGCAATGAACGTGCCGATAGTCCAAAAGAACAAAAATTTATTAATCTTTGTAATTTTCAAAGTGAAAGGGATAGCTACTGCTGCGCCGTACACGATCAGTAGTGAGAGTTTGCCTACATAGGTCAGTACGTCTTGTTCTGTGCCTTTGATCATTCCACGTTCGAAACTCAGGCTACTGTTTGCCAATACGATAGTCGCTGCTGTGATTAAAGCGAGTAGCAGCCATGGTCGAATTCCAGATTTGAATACGTAAAAAATTGCCGCCGCACCAGCGACTCCGAAAGGAAGGAATTCGTATACCGAACTGATCATGAAGTAGTAGTACCAAGGTTGATTACCTCGGGCTACATCTTGCTGCGCTAACCAGTATCCGAGTGATTGCCATGCACCACTTCCGATACCTGCGGGATAGGATCCGAAATTCGTGAATATTAGGATGAATATGAGCGCAAATACTCCAAATACTGCTAGGAATAAGTTGCGCTTCCAGTACCAACCGATTGCTATCGATGCTGCCAAGAACGATGCACTGATCCCAATCGCTATGTTCCAACCAGATCCACTCGGACTACCCGTCACAATTCCTGGAGTGCCGTCCTCGGCTGCCAGTGTGACACCAAGTACGTTTTGAAAAACAGCGATACCAGCCGCTAGTAAAGGCAGGCTAAGGGTTACGAGAAGAACAAAGAATGAAGCTTCTGGGGTGAACTCGTGAAGTGATCGTCGGGCGTAAAGCCAGTTGCGCACTTCTTTCCACACTTGGGTGAAAAGATATCCACCAATCAAAGCGATAACTATGTATTGAGTTTCCTTTGTCGCAAACCCGACAGCAACCAATGCTGCAGCGATGTAAAGCCACCGGTTCTTTTGTTCGTCCATGTATCGCCACATGACTCCAACAAGGGCGAGAGTAAACGCTGCCATGAAGATATCATTTCGAGCGAAGCGACTGTAATAAAGCAGTGACGGCGAAAACGCCAGAAACAAGCCTGCAAGAAGTGCGCCAAACTGTCCGATTCGTGGCTTCAGAAGCAACGGAATCAGTACTATTATGGCTCCAAATAATGCCATCGGTAATCGCAATGAGAAATCGCTGTCCCCAAATAAGAAAAAGGAAGTAGCGATCGAGTGGAACAGGAACATTCCATGCATCAGTGGATTGTGCTCGTATCCGCCACCGTTGAAAAGTTGATAGGCGAAGTAACCGTGGAGGCTTTCGTCATGATGAACAGCTCGACCACCCAGATCATACAAACGCATCGCAAGAGCGACCAAAATTAAACCTGTATAGATAGAAAATTCGACGCGGAACGGAATTGATATTCCCTTTGTCGAAGGGGGAGTTTTCTCGAGAGGTGCGTTCGCCACTGGTCGAGAATCAGTAGTTATGGTGGGGAGCCCTGTAACCCAACGTCCATTAACCCAGCGCCCTGCGCCCGATTGATTGATCGAAATAGATTCTGTTGGATTATTATCGGTCGGCAAAGTTTACTGATTTGTACTAAACACGATGTAATCACCATGCTCGATTATGCGGTGTCCAAGCGTATCGAACATTGTCATGTCGATGTTGCCGTAGGTCGACGTTTCCCGTGGACCTACGACCAGCATCGTAAGCTGGTATTTGTCTATCAATTGCTTTAATTCGTTCACATCTGAGGTCGTATATATCGTGCGGACGTCATCCTCGCGGTCGGCAAACAATTCATTGCTGCCATGCCATTGAGTCTCATGGAACGCCCAGCCAAGCAGTGTTGGTACTCCCGACGCTCCTGATATACGAGCATATTCCGTATAGCTGCCGCCGATTGCTTCAACCAGAACATCATTAGGTGTAGCAATGGCGGTAATGTCACTAATCACATTCAACTCATCAGTGTTACTTGATTCCATAAAACTCAAACTGTTCAGGTCAGGTCCCAATCCCGATGAAACCGTTTTGGTAACCGCTGCCGCTACCGGGAAATACAACGAGCTACCTACTACTACCGTAAGAACTACTATCGCTATCCGACTAAAAAGTTTTGGTCTACCGCTAAGTAGCGAGTGATGTTTTGCCCAAACATGAACTCCGTAACCTCCTACAACTGAGAGAACAATCCAAGACTGGTAATAGAACTTGAACACGGTGTTCATTCGATTACCAAATAGATCGTTTACAAAAAATAACTCAGCGGAAAAGAGGAGATATATAGCTAATGCTCCCAGCAGTAAAACATAGTGAGCGCCATCGTCGGCAGCGCGTCTTGCTCGGGTCAACACCACTGCGATGAGGATCACTGATATCACTCCAAGCGCGCCTGTGACCGGTAATCGCGTCACTAGGTCAGAAGCTTGGGCTATTTTGTTGAAGGCCAAGTGCGTGATCGCCCAAATCAGCCACGGTCCAACGGTCAAAACAAGTCCAGTAATCCATGCTGGACGCCAGAACAATTGTGAGTCCTTGGCACTAGCTATGACTGATCCGCGCAGT
The DNA here is from genome assembly GCA_026421185.1 of Dehalococcoidia bacterium. Classification (GTDB taxonomy): domain Bacteria; phylum Chloroflexota; class Dehalococcoidia; order Lucifugimonadales; family Lucifugimonadaceae; genus Lucifugimonas. Next base: position 11,554 of record JAPKCH010000005.1, read on the forward strand.
TTTCGATTGATCAGTTGCACATATGACTTAGATAACAAAATCGCAGTTGGAGCGGCAACTGTAATTAGGAGCAGCCAAACCGTTAAAAAGTGGACAGGACGAGACCCGTATTTCACGGGTGCCAAAGGCGGCCACTGAACTTGGCTTTCTGCCGTTCCGAAATAGAACGGTGAGAAAATGAGTACACCGATCAACCACAGCGTTGTGAGAGGTAGTACTGCCCGAACGAATGACATTGGGCTTGATTGACGCGTTGATACCCAACCGGCAACTACAAGTCCGGTAGACAACAAAAGTAGTAGTCCTACATCCCAGAAGTTTATAAAACCAGTTGCACCAATCACCACTGCTACGATCAATGCAGCTGGAATGTTATTTTTCAATGCTCTGAATGAAATCGAACGGTAGGCGATAAACAGGGCTGTGAGAACAGTAAGCCCCGTGAGAACGAACGGTATCGACATAAGGTGAGGGTGGAAATCACCTAAAAGAAAACTGAAGAATGGGAACTCCTGGATCGTGAAATCTAGTTCATCTCCGGTTTCGCTAAAAGAATTCGTGATTCTTGAGCTCTTCCACCACCACCAGAAATCGTCAGGTCTCCACGTAACGATTTTTTCTACGCGGTCATAGTGATTACCGCTATACCAATTCAGTAGCCAGGTTGGACCTATCCGAGTGATGTCAAGCAATGTCCACAGACCAGATAAATTCGACACGAGTAGAAGTAGTACAGCCGACGTACCACCCGCAATTAACGAATCTTTTGTGCGTGCACCGTCGCGACGTGTCAATGTAATTACGAGTGATGCCGCTACAGAAGCAGCTAGCCCGGCAACAAGTGCGATTCCGATGTTGAATGCTACTGCTGGTGACGTTCCAGCCATTGCGTTCACACCGCCGTATATCCAGTACCCAAAGTAGTAGTAGGCAATTGGTTCGCCAGCAAGCCATAGATCCTGAGGTGGCGCGTATTCGGCGTTCGTCACGGCCGTCAACATCATCAAGTCCATCGGCTTCTCGGTACCCGAAGCAGCCGGGTCGAAAGCTCTCATCGATAGGAACATCAAAAAGAATACGATAAAAATTAACTCTATCGTTAGAATGAGCCGCCAACGTCTAGCAACAACTCTTCTTAATTCATACCTATTTGTTACCAGTGTTCGGACACTGAATATGCTCAAAACACCCAAGAATGCCCACCATGCAATGGGTGAATTTGGAACCAAATGCGTATAAGAAGCTAACCAAACAACTGTTGCTAAGAACAACATTCCGATTGGCTTCGATGTAGCCCATCCGCGATCTGCCAGCACAGGAAATGCTCGTGACACAATCGGGAACGCGACAAGCCCAATGAGCTCAACAGTTAGGAGTGTTACGAGTGCTTGCACCATTTATTAAATAAAGTCGCTGATATTGACAGATTCCAAGTTAACTGGCTGGTTCGGGCAACAAAGTCTCGGTAAATGCTTCCGCATCGAACGCTGACATATCGGATGATTTTTCTCCGGTACCGATAAACCAAATTGGCAAGCCCAGTTCACCTGCAATGGCAAGAGCAACCCCGCCTTTGGCGGTTCCATCGAGCTTTGTGAGAAACACACCGTTGCAGTTGACCGACTCTGTAAATGACTTAGCTTGGATCAGTCCGTTTTGACCGGTTGTACCGTCGATAACCAATAGGATACGTTCGGTGAAACCTGATCCGTTTTTCTCGACGATTCCACGGACTTTCTTGAGTTCTTCCATCAAATTGTGGGTCGTGTGCAAACGACCGGCAGTATCTATAATAAGGAGATCTACGTTTCGAGATCGCGCTGCGTTCAAGGCATCGAAAGCTACAGCACCGGGATCACTGCCGGCACTTTGCGAAATAACAGGCACGCCAAGTCGTTCGCCCCAGATATTGATCTGTTCGATAGCACCGGCACGGAATGTGTCAGCAGCAGCGAGCATTACTTTCTGTCCTTCAGATTTAGCAACATCAACAATTTTGGCAATCGAGGTTGTTTTTCCGGCTCCGTTGACACCAACTACAAGTAGAACGACCGGTTCGTCGTCAGGAATAGGATCGACGTTAGATGAGTCGGTCAGCATCTCGGTGATGAGAGTACGCATTCGAACCCGTACCTGATCGGGTTCTTTGAGAGATTCTTCGCTGACAATATTTTTGAGTTGATCGATTAGACTCATCGTTGTATTCACACCGACATCTGAGATGACTAGCGCTTCTTCGAGTTCATCCCAGAAGTCATCGTCGATGTTCGAACGACGGAATATTTCTCCGAGCCGACCGCGCCATGCTGATCCGGTTTTTTCGGAGCTTTCAGTAGTCTTTTCTTTTTTCTTGAATACGCCGAACAGTGTCAGTACCTCTTTTTTTAATTACAGGCGAACCTGTAAGTCGATTTACGAACTAGATTTCAGAATTACCAATGCGCGACTCGCTGCCTCACGCTCAGCATCAATTTTCCTCGATCCTTCTCCTAAAGCAACAGACCGGGTGTCGATTACAACCTCCATCGTAAAGATTAGATCGCTAAGTACTCCTGATTCAGATACAAGGCGATAACGGGGAGGCTTGCTGCCATTCGCCTGTAGATACTCTTGCAACAATGATTTCGGATCCTTTTTAGTCTCCGACCGGAGCGCTTCATCCACATGTTCACCGAGCCAGCGATTAACAAATTTAGATGCAGATTCATAGTCGCTGTCAACGAATACAGCACCGACTAGCGCTTCGAATGTATCCGCTAGATTAGATGAACGATCATCACCACCAGCAGCCGACTCGCCTTTTCCCATAACTAACCACTCGCCTAAACCAATGGTCCGTGCAGCTTTAGCAAGTGTTTCACGTCGAACGACCTGTGAGCGCCGAACAGTGAGGTCACCTTCGGCTAATTCCGGGGCACTTGAGTACATTCGATCGGCAACTACCATGCCGACGATCGAATCTCCCAGGAATTCCAATCTTTCGTTGGAAACCGGAGGGATATCAGGGTGTTCATTAACGTATGACTGGTGGGTTAACGCCAGTACAAGAACAGCCCTATCGTTGAAATTGACACTCAACGCGTTTTCGACTTCTGCGATCTGATATTCATCTAGTGGAGTAATCGGCAAGTTATTTTAGTCTCGTGCGTCTCGCGGCCACGGCGGCTGTGGTCGCTTCAATTCTCCAAAGTACTTGCGATCACTCGCAATTCCCATGAAGTCTTTAAAAGCGCTCACCGACTCGTCTTCAGGCGGGGTGAACATTTTCAGGAATGCCGCTGTGCCGTCATTGAATACGAAAGTAGGAGTTCCGAACACACCGTGTGTGAGTGCTTCTTCATGATCTACGCCAATTGTTGTAAGTGACTCTGGGGAGTCGAGGACTGATATAAAACTTTCGATATCAAGATTAGCCGCTTTAGCTATTTCTACCACTGCCTCACGGCTGCGTACGTCTTCTCGTTCAACGTGCTTGGCGTGGAGAATTTTTTCCATATAGTCGTTGTGAGCAGTGGTTCCTATGTAACGTGCTGCAATACCACCACGAAGAGGCCAGAGCCCCCGACTGACATATGAGGAATCCTGTTCCCAAGCTTTCCAGTCTTCTCCTTCTTTAGAATTAACTTGTTCAAGCGCGAAACTTCGCCAATTTATCTCTAGCTCATCCCCGAGTTCGTGCTTAACTCTGCTCAGCCAAATGCCGGCCTGTCGTACCCATGGTCAGGTGTAGTCGATGAAGACATCGATCTTGATAGGAGTATTTACTTCCATAGTTTATTAATTTTCTTTCGCTTATTACCTATGAATTCGCACAAAGTTTAGCAATCACACATCAAAACGTTCGGGCAAAGATTCCGTTTTTACCCTTACTATTCATTTATCTGTACTAACTTAATGCCAATGCCGAACCTATCCCAACTCTTAACGACGAAGTCTTCACTCGAGTACAAACGCGTGTTCGAACTATGCAGGGATATAGCTCTGGAGCTAGATGATGTGATCGGTGTGTACGTTGTCGGAGGCGTAGTACGTGATCTCATTCTTAATCGTGAACCCGGCGATATTGACCTTTCAGTGGTCGGTGACGCAAAAGCATTTTCGAAAATTTTGGCGAAACGAATTGATGCATCGGCACCCGTCGAGTCTCAATTTCTAACTTTCAAAATCACCCCCACCAACATCGCATCGATTTCTGCGATCGATATTGTGAACGCTCGTTCTGAGACTTACGCCGGCCCGGCTGCCCTTCCGGAAATAACTCCTGGAACTATTGACGATGACCTGAAACGTCGCGATTTGACGATCAATTCGATGGCGATTTCTTTGAATCATTCCGACTGGGGGACTCTAGTTGACCCCATGAACGGATTTGCCGACACAATGCGTAAGCGCATTAAGGTTCATCACGACGAGAGTTACGTTGTCGATCCAACTCGTATTTTCCGAACAGTTCGCTACGCAGTTCGTCTGGGGTATTCGATTGACTCTAGAACTATCGAGCTAATATCTCATTCGTTAGACAACATTGATCGACTCAGCGGTGCTCGGATACGACACGAGTTCGAGCTAATACTTACCGAGCCAAGACGAGTTGAAATTTTTAGGCAAGCTGAAAAATTCGGCTTGCTTGCAGCCATAAGCCCGGGACTACGCCTCAGTGCAAAAGCACTTCAAGTACTAGAGAGCCAAAGCGAAGATGGCAGTATTTCGACAAACATGGCTGATTTGTTAGCAATCACTACGTTTGGTCTAAATGAAGATGAAGCTAGGCAGATCATTCAACGATTCGACGGACCCGGCAATTGGGGCGAATCTATTACAGGCAACGTAGAACTATCGAAGCTTGTTTTAGTTTTGGACAAGTCAGATGTAAAGCCAAGTGAAATCAACGAAATTCTTCGACCGATTCCTCTCGCATCAATCCGAGCGTACATCGCAGGAGGGCCACCGCTTCCACGACGAGATCGAATGGTCGACTACATCAATAGGATTAGATTTATTGAGCCTGAATTATCCGGGGCCGATCTTATTGACGACGGTATTCCCGAAGGTCCAGTAATTGGCCAACTGATCAAAATCGTAAGACGCGCTAAATTAGACGGTCAGGTCAGTACAAAACAGGAAGAACTTGAACTTGCGAAGAGCCGATTACCGGGCTTCCTAATAGACTAGAGTTCATCTTCAGGAAGGGCACGCTCGACGTGAGCGCCGCCCCACTCTGAAGCTCTTCTTGCCAACCGCTCACGGTGGAACATGTATTGATTGGCAAGAGACGAGTGTTCACCGAAGTAGTCACGAGCCCAGTCTGCAGCGTAACTCAGCGACGCTTTTTCAGGCAGATCGTACCATTTGTGCAATGCTCGCAAAATGTGCCGGTCGACTATGAATGATTCTGATTTGTCGAGCGAAAACGCCAGTACGCAATCGGCGACCTTCTCGCCGACTCCGTGTAAATCTATTAGGGCTTCACGAGCATCTTGATACGATGCCTCACGCAGGTCAACTAGTTTCAATTGTCCTGAAGCAATCGCTTCGGCAGCAGGAATCAAGTATTTGGCTCGGAACCCGAAACCAAGATCGCGCAGAAATTGTTCACCGGCTTCCGCAACTACTTCCGGTTCAGGAAAAGTTACGTCGCGATCTTCAGGACCTACTGAGTACCCTAATCGCTCCGCTGCAGAACCTACGTTCAATTTGATTCGGGGGATATTCGATGTACTTGATGTGATAAATCCGAAAAGGCATTCCCAAGGATCTTGACGAAGAACCCTCAATCCTGAGTACCCCCGCAAAGCAGGGCCTAGACATGGATCGTTGGCAAACTTTGTTCTAAATCCATCGATATCTTGGTCTTGCCCCAGATACTCGAGCATCGTGTGTTCGAGACCAATAACACCCTTATCATCAAGGGGAGTCACTAGTACTCCACCATCAGCTCCGCTGACGTTGAGTAGCCGACGCCCCACGACTCCTCTGTAGCCACCCGTCTCTTCAGGCCACCATCGAAATGCCTGACCGCCGTCGAGCGTCGCTTCCACGTCGACATAGCCGACGGATAGAAATACAGAATTCGCTGTCATTATGTTGTTTTCAGACGTTGTCACTCGAATGTCCCATCGCGCCAGCTTTCCAGTAGTGGAAACAGACGTTCACTGCTAACCCGGCGAACTGTGCATCTGGGCAGCGCTCGTTGGAATTTAACACCGTAATTTTTAGTCACAATTCGATTGTCTAGAATTACAAATACGCCTCGATCAGTTCGGGATCGAATCAGGCGTCCGAACCCTTGTCTAAACCTCTGAACTGCTTCAGGAATGCTGTACTCGCCAAATCCATCTTCGAACTGCTCGCTACGAGCCGCCACAATTGGATCCGATGGCACAGGGAACGGCAGACGAGCCATTACCAACGCATCGAGCGAAGCGCCCTGAAGGTCTACACCTTCCCAGAGGCTACTTGTTCCCAATGCTATTGTTGGGCCATCTTCAGCAAGCATTCGCATGATTCTAGCCGGAGAACCGTCAGCGCCTTGAGCGATCACTCGAATACCCTCTTGCCCGAGAACCGAAGATATCGCTTTACGAGCATTGTCGAGTGCTGATATCGACGTGAAAAGGACCAATACTCGTCCCGCACTGGACCGAGCAATATTTATCAATACATCGGCGGTGGCATTAGCGAACCCAGGATCACCAGGTGCAGGCATATCTTCAGGAACAGCGATCAGCGTGTTCTTTTTGTAATCGTACGGTGAACCAAGCACGAGATCTTTTCCTGTGCTTAGACCAATTGAGTTTCGATACCTTTCGAAGTTCTTTTCATATGCAATAGTTGCGCCTGTGAGAATGACCGATCGGTCATTCTCGAACAGTGCCTGATTTAGTTTGACCGAGACATTTAACGGAGCACCGTTGATGTTTGTCCCTCTGCTTCCAGTCTGGGCCCTGAGCCAGTAGACACTGTCATCTAGCGGCTCGGGAATTGCTTCACGAAGAGAAGTCGCAGCGTATTCAACAGAATCTTTCACTGCGTAAGCATCAAGAAGTAAACCCTCAGCCGAACTGTCTTTTGTCGCCGAAGCCTGCTCACAAAGTTCAACAAGATGTGCCGAAACCTCAAGAAGGCGCGTGTTGGCATTCTCCCACGCAATTTCCATGTCGCTCCAAATCGGTTGAGAGCGCACACTAGCAGTAAGTCTGATCTCAGACTGATGTTGCGACCCTCTAGCAGCCGTTGCGGCTATCTGTGCCGCCATATCAAACATGACTGAAGCATTCTGTATGGCTGAATCAACGGCTTCTGTCGCCTGTGCGGCAATATTCGTTGAAGCATCGAGGGCGTTCACAACCCCTTTGGAAATTGTCGAAGCGAGCTTGGTGAGAATGCCACGATTTCCTGTCAGCTGTCGAAGCTCATTTTCAAGTTGGAACTGGTTTACAGAAAACCCTAAATGGCTAGTTGCAGCTGATTCGAGGTGGTGTGCTTCATCGATCACCAAAACGTCGTGTTCTGGCAATAACCCGCCACCCATAGCGATATCCGACATCAACAATGCGTGATTGATGATCACGACATTGGACGAGTTCGCCTGATTCCGCGCTTTACGTAAGAAACACGGACCTTCGTTCGAAGGGCACATCGCCGCACCTTGTGCGGAAAATCTGTTGAAAAGCGGCGTAAGACGTCCTAGCGCTAGTTCGCTACGATCACCTGTTTTAGTTTCACGGAGCCACACAAGTATCTTTGATAGAAGTTTTGATTCAACATCGTTGGGATCTGTCGATAAAACTGCGTTTTGCCATCGTTTGAAACAAACGTAATTCGCCCTGCCCTTGAGTTGAGATGCTCGCATACGATCTGCTTTTTCACCAGATGCAAGCAAAGCTGTCGAAGTGATTTCGACATCTTTACCGATCAACTGCTCTTGGAGGTTGATCGTATTCGTCGAGATAACTATTTTCTTTCCAGAACGAATAGCTTGTAGAACGGACGGGATTAGATAAGCGAGTGACTTACCAACACCAGTACCGGCTTCGACAATCAGATGTTCTTGATTTTCGATTGCTTCAGCAACAGCTTTAGCCATTTCGACTTGCTCAGGACGGGATTCAAATCCCGTTAAGGTTTTCTCAAGCGAGCCACCTTCGCCAAATATGGCTTCTACAGCGTCTTCAACCTTCTGAGAATCTATCGCGTCTTGATCGTATTTATGTGGTTCGACTGACGGGATTTTTGAAGACGAACGCAGTCGAGTCGAGAGTTCCTTAGGATCAATTCCGGTAAGACTGTCGCTCGTCGGCAGTAGTGGTGAATCATCGGAATCTAGTATGCGTCGCGCAAGCGCACCGAGTGGAGTGCTCGCTTTTTCTCCGAGCGTCTTGATCTGTTCGATTACAGACCGATCGAACCCTTCAATAATTCCCAGTAGGTGAAGGAATAGGTCTCGGGTAGCTAGTGCGTCTGAAAGCGCTCGATGTGGATTGTCGTGCAGGAAGCCGAATCTTTGCGAGAGACGCCCGAGGCTATATTCGGGTCCGGAAGGAAGCGCAATTTCAGCCATCGACATCGTGTCGTACAGGCCATCAGGCTTGACGCCGTGCGAGCGAAGAAATGATGCATCGAATCCAACGTTGTGACCTATGATAGGTACACCAGCAATGAATTCAGCTACTTCAACTTTTACATCATCCCAATCAGCGGCGGAATCAACATCGTCTTGAGAAATCCCGGTCAGACCAATGATGAAGCTCGACAACTTTCGTTGAGGATTGACCAACATGCTTAGCGTATCGACTTGCTCGCCGCCGATGAATTTGACGGCTCCTACCTCAATTATGTGATCAGACTTGGCGTTGATACCTGTCGTTTCGAGGTCTAGCGCTATTAGTATGTCTTGGTGAATTCCGGTCAATTATCTGCGTTTCTCTATCTGTAAATAGGTGGAGTTGTTCGTTTAAAATAACGACTTTGACTCTATCGGAATCCCAAGAAATTCAAACCGTCACTAAGTAGCTAATTGATCGAGTTCAGGTCGATTAATAACCCGCTGATTTCAAGACTCTGTCGACATTCTCAAACCCGGATTCAATTTCCTTAGCGTCTATCCCCCGTATTACGTTAGTCATAGCTGCATTGACGGGAGTATCAATTCCGACTTTTGAACCTTCCTGACACACAAACCCGTTCATCTGGTAAATCTCAGTCGGTCGACCTTTCACGACATCTTGTGCCATTGAAGGTCGCCAATTAGCACCTGAAGATTTCTCCAAAAGTTCAGCGTCGAGCAGTTCGTAAACATCTCCTCGTGAAGCTTCGGACCATTGCTTAGCGGATTTGCCTCCGAAGTTTTCGACATCGTGACCCAGTGCAAGTCCGACTGCAGCGACTTCTTGAGCTAGTCGAATTTGAAGCTCACGTCCCCGTGCGTGCTTGTTCAAATCTGCCATTCCCATCCCACTAGAAGCAGCGACAGGGTTTCCCATTGAGTTCTGACCAAGTTTCGCCCATCGTTCGCCCCACAAGTTGGTGGTCACTTTCCCGCCATCTACGGGGTCGAGAATGTCGATAAGCTCATGAAGACGTGGGCTATCACTTCCATCGTGATTACCTGCCCTAAAAACGATGTGCCCGTGATCTCTGCGTCTTGTCTCACCGGGACGTTCAACTTTGCCAGCTTGCCACATAGCTACGGAAATACTCGACATCACTAAACCGACAGCGCGGTCGGCGCCTACAGCTTCGGCCACCGCAGGATCCGTCCAAGTATTTTGGGAAGAAACAATGAAACCATCTGGTTTCACGAACTTATTGATGAAAGTTGCAGCCCAAGGGGTGTCATATGCCTTAACCGCTACAAAACCGATATCAAACTTTTCTTCACGGGCCAGTAGTTCATTTTCGTGGAGGTGAAACATAGTTGGGTATACAACAAATGATTCATGCGGACCGTCTACGTGTAATCCGTTCTTTCGAATCTTCTCAACCTGTTCATCCCACATGTCGACAAAAGTAACGTCATGCCCTGTGTGGGATAACCATCCGCCGAGATAAGAACCGACAGCACCAGCACCGATAAATATGATTCGTTTTTTTTCTGATTTACTTGGCATTAAGTCATACCTATCCAAAACTAAGGGGAGGATCGACAAACTTGCTGGTTTAGTCGTAGCAGACGGCTTCTAAACAACCTTGCGTCGTTCGTTGCTGTTCATAAACTCTTCTTTCATCTCTGATGGTGGATAAGTGTATCGTTTGCTCGACATTAGCCATCCTTCGGATCTAGTGACACTAGTTCGAATCGTCACATCTTTTCGTTCCTTAACTGTTTCAATTTGAGTAATCTTCACGTGGGATTAGCACTTTGCCTACAGCAGCTTTATATTTGGACGGAATGGTCGCAGAGTATACGACGTATCAGGTTACAATTCGCCGTCACATTACAATGTTCGAGTCATCTGTAGATATTTGTCTAAATACAGCGGTCAATATAAAGCCGTCAACATAATCAAGAGGTAATAATTGAAAGCAGCCAGAGTAGTAGCGAGACGTAAGATTGAATTTCTTGACGTTCCAGAACCGGGTCCTCTTGAACAAGACGAAGTACAAGTAAAACTTGAATCGTTGTCGATTTGCGGTAGTGACATTTACCTTGAATATGACGCAGCGCTACCTGAAGCAGAATACCCATTCGTTCCCGGTGCACCAATGCACGAGTGTGCGGGTGTGGTTGTGGATAGTCGAGATCCTGATTACAAAGAGGGACAACGAGTAATTGTCATTCCACGTGATGTTGCAGGTATGCAAGAACAAGTTGTTCAGACCGCTGATCGTCTGATCAAGCTTCCTGACTGGGGAGATTTGTCTGAGTGGGTAATGTGCCAGCACTCAGGAACTGCGCTTTACTCTGCTCGCAAGTGGGGTAATCCAATGGGCAAAAAAATCGCGGTGATCGGTCAGGGTGGCATCGGTCTGACGTTCACAATGATCGCCGAGCGCCAAGGCGCGCAGCAAATTGTGGGCATCGATCTTGAAGAATATCGTTGCCGAAAGTCAGCGGAACTTGGAGCCACACACACGATCAATGCATCGAATGAAAACACTTTAGAAGCATCGAAAGAAATAACCGAAGGAAATTTGTTTGATGTTGTTGTCGATGCCAGTGGTGATCCTGACGGATTAGGAATCGCTATCGACCTCGTAAAAGACGAAGGACAAATCATTTCATTTAGTTTGATTGATCCAGCAACGGCTTCATTTGACCACCGAAAATGGATGGTCAAAAATATCCAAATGAACGCCACTGTAATTGCGGCGACAAACGAACCTATCACGGAAATTCGGGATATCGTTGCACTTAAAGAACGCGGCTGGATTGACCCTGGCGTGCTTAAGACACACGACACAAAATTTGAGGATGCTCAGGACGCGTTTGAAATGTATCGACTTCGTCAAGATGGAGTTATCAAGGTAGCTATGTCCATCTAGCCTTACCAATGGCATAATCGTTGACGTTATACAGTTTTTAGTAATTACGCTTATATAGGAGTTTTATATGTCTGGTGAAATAGGATCGGTAGCACCGTCGTTCAATCTATTGGACACCGATGGCAATGAGTTCAACTCGAGCACACTGTCTGGTAAGAAGACTGTGATTGCTTTCTTCCCTGCGTCTTTCAGTGGCGTTTGTGCTGAAGAACTTTGCAATTTCCGAGATTCTCTTGCTGATTTTTCAGCTGTTGACGCAGAAGTTGTAGGAATTTGCATCGATGGTCGATTTGCAAACGGTGCATTCCGAGACGCTAACAATCTTCCTTTCCCAATTCTCAGCGACTACAAACAGTCGGCAATAGCTGATTACGATGTAGTTTGGCCTGATTTCGCAGGCATGGACGGATACACAACAGCACGACGTTCAGTATTTGTTATTGGAACCGACGGAAATATCTCTTGGAAATGGCTTTCAGATGTCCCATCCGATCTTCCATCAATCCCTGATGTGAAATCGGCTGTAGAGTCCGCAAGCTAACCGCATTCGTCAAAAAAATAAACACGAAAACTAAGTAAGCCTAGGAGTGATCCTGGGCTTTCTTGCTTTAACCGTCAAAAGCATCAATTGGACGATTAACCAATTGCAATTTTCAAGCGGAACTTATTGATGCCGTTCGTGCGGGACGCAGCTACACTACAAGCCAATAAGAGTCCTACTCCTCGTTTTTAGGATTCTTTGGACGCACTGAGCCGGCGCTGACCCCTCCATCCATGAGTAGTTCGGCTCCGGTCATGTAAGAGGCGTCTTCGGAAGCTAGGAACAATATACCGCCCGCAATGTCGTCAGGCTTGCCCCAACGTCCGAGCGGAACGCGGTCAGTCCGGTATTTGCTCTGTTCAGCATCAGAGTACAAGTAATCAGTGAACGGCGTGTGTACCCAGCCAGGCATGATCGTGTTCACTCGGATCCCCATACCAGATAACTGCAAAGCCGCCGACATTGAGAAGTTCAACATTCCACCGCGGGAGAAAGAATAGGCGGACCCGTAAGAGCCTGAGCCTTGCTTAGCGGCCATAGAAGCAAGGTTTATGATTGAACCGCCACCTGATTTTTCCATTGGCACCGCTACGGCGCGAGTTCCGAGGAATATACCGACAGTGCTGATTTCCATGGTCTTTTTCCAGACCATAAGTTCGATATCAAGTATCGATTTCGGGTCAAGAATTCCGGCGATGTTTACGAGAACGTCTAGGCGACCGAAGTTTTCCATTGTTGCATCAACAACGGTTTTCCATTGATCTTCTTCAGTAACGTCGAGGTGCATGTATATGGCATCGTGACCAGCATCTCGGAGTTGTTGAGCAGAGCGCTCACCCACCTCATCCTGAACGTCGGTGATAACGACACCCTTGCCGCCCTCTTCGAGGAATCGCCATACTGTCGCTCCACCAAATCCCATCAAATCATCTCTGTTGGCGGCGGCAGAGCCTGTTAAGAGAGCAACTTTGCCTTCAAACCGATTTGCGAATCGTGTGGACATTTCGTGTATTGACCTTTTACCTAGAATAATTCAACTGAATTGAAGATTCACATGGAACACTGCTATCGAATAAGTCCGGCAAGTTTAGACCCAAGTGAGTGAGTTTCGCTGTAGGAAGCGACTAAAAGTTAGAACGATGGATGGCAACGACGAGGTTTGGTAAGAGGAACCCAAATATTGCGATGAATCCCAAAATTTCTCCCAACAGATGTGATTTACGATCGCGGAAAAAAATGAACGCTGGAATCGAGATGAAAACTGTCACGAAGAAAACGATGAATAGATATATCGGGCTTGGAACAATAGAAAGTTGACTGCTGTCACCCGATAACAGGGACTGTGAGGCGAATGCCATAACGATCGCAAAAACGTTCCAGCCTAGGAATGACACGAGAGCACTCATAGTGATCAACGTCGATACGTTGGATTCCACAGCTCTTTCTTTCAGAACCCTAGGTGGGTTAAATACCAATAGCAATGCTAGGTGAGTGACAAACACCATTCCCATCAACGCACCACCGATCATGCCGGCGATCACTGTTCGTAGTGGTTCTTCCAATTACGACTCAGTCTCAACGTCGAGAGATATTGCTGGTGACGGATCGACGAGAAAAGCACGTTTACCGTGAACTCTCGTGAGAAGTAGATGCCAAGCCGTTCCGAGTTCTTTCGATGGTGGCACGGTGAACATTGATGGCCCCGCCCCGCAGAGCATGACATCGCGTGCACCTAACGACATCAGTTGGTCACGTTGTTCACCCCATCCTGGAAACATCTGTTCGGCGATAGTCCCGAACTGATTGAAGAAGAACTCCGGAGGACAATCACTACCTGACCTAACGCGGGCTGCGAGCTTGTGAGTAAGGCTTCCTCGAGTGAACATCGATACGTTTACATGAGCAAAAACCGAAGCCGTTTTTTCGGTTGTATTTTGGTGACTAACTTCAGGCGTAAGTATTAGGAATTTAGGAATATTAGCGGCAGTAATTGGCGAAACGTCCTCGCCTCGACCTTGAACTAACGAAGTACCACCACGCACCAAGAACGGTACGTCAGATCCTACATCTGCAGCAAAATGTGTCAGTTCATCCAGTGAAAGTCCAATTTTCCAGAGTTTGTTCAGCCCGCGTAGCGTTGCTGCTGCATCGGTTGAACCTCCTCCCATCCCTGCAGATACTGGGATGTTCTTTTTGATAGAAATAAAAGCCCCATCCGAAATTCCAGTTTTCTTTTTTAGAACAGAGGCTGCCTTAGTAGCGAGATTATTCTCAGGAGTGATCTCAGCGTCGTCACATGACACTACAATTTCGTCGGATGATGAAATTGAAACCGTGTCAAATAGGTCGACTGTCTGCATCACTGAAGCCAAGTTGTGGTATCCGTCACGTCGTTTACCAATGATCTCCAGTGTGAGATTAACTTTGGCAAAAGCTTTTTCTTCTATCCGTATATCGTTGGTCATATCGTTACTTGGGAGCTTGTTTATTCTGGACGTTTTGACGTTTACGCCTGACGGAACCTTGAACCTGTTTCGGACGTCCCACTTTCACCCAGACATCGTACAAAATCTGCCAATCATCCAGCGATAAAGTCGCAGGTCTTCGTGAAGTTTCAAATCCTGTTTTTTCAACAATCGCTCTAGCGTCATCCAACGTAATGAAAAGACCATCTGATAGTGAATTGTGCAGTTGTTTACGAGGACTCTTGAACCCGCATTTAGCTAACTTAAAGAAATCATCGGCAGATTCAAAGTTGATTCGTGTTTCTTGGGTCGGTTTAAGTTTGATGACCGTTGAATAAACTTTAGGCGGAGGATTGAAGCAACTAGGCGCAGCATCAACTATAGGTTCAACTGTTGAATAGATCTGTATAGCCAGAGACAGCAAGCTCATATCGCCAGGATTGGCAGCCATATCGTTGGCAACTTCACGCTGGACCATAATTACCATGGAAGTTGGCTTACGAGTCGACTCTAAAAAGTTTCGAGTGATCGGATTCGCTGCGTAATACGGAAGATTAGCAACTACTTTGTAGTCGCTTTCTGCCAACCAAGGATCAAGGTCCGATTCGAAATCGCGAGCATCGATATTCAGCACGCGTACGTTTGGGTTAGATTCGTATTTGGATGCAAAACGGTCGGCCAGATCCTCGTCAAATTCAAGCAAAAGCACTCGACCTGCTCGTTTGACAAGATCATCTGTGAGTGCGCCTCGTCCAGGTCCGACCTCAACGACAGTATCGTCGGAGCTCAAATCTGCAGCATCGATTATCGAGGCGATTACGTCGGTGTCAACGAGAAAATGTTGACCGAGCCGTTGTGGGGACATGGGCTAATCCAACCCGGGTTTATTACCCGTCTGCACCTAAGTTATGCATCGTTGTGCGTAAAAAAAATGTGCAGAAATAAAAATATGATCGTGCATCTCCGTGTCGCCAGTTGTCTGAGACGTAAATGCCAATACCGACTCAAGCCCGGCATTCCCACGGCACCCGAGGTTTATCGCTTACCGCTGCTACCTTCCGGTCCTGACGGAGTTCACGAGGTCTCGCCGCGCAGGACCAAGCTATCAATATCTAAATATTGACTTCAGAGGCCACAAGCGAACAGTCTCGACAGAGCATTCAGTCTCGCTAAAGCGGATTACGAGTACAGGGCACCGCTAACGCCCCACCTAGCACGATCAAGTTAATCCTACTACCCACCCGTCAAATAGTCGCCAGAATCCGGTACTAATACTGCGGTGATTCCCGTTAGAATCTGATTATGTCTAATCTTCCGAGCGATAAACCAGTGATTACCAAAGCCGTAATTCCAGTTGGGGGATTAGGAACTCGCTTCCTTCCCGCCACGAGAACCATTCCAAAGCCGCTACTTCCGGTGCTGAACGTTCCGGTGATCGAATACGCAGTCCGAGAGGCTGCGGCCGCAGGAATTACCGATATTGCGATAGTAATGTCGCCTGGCATGGAATCGGTTGCCGACTATTTCGGGAATCAAACTATTCTCGAACGTGAACTAAAGGCAAGAGGACGTGACGAGTTACTGGAAGCTCAACTTGAAATAGCTTCTCTCGCAAACATTATGACCGTATATCAGCACGAACCTAAAGGCCCCGGTCACGCGATTCTTCAAGCCCGAGATTTTTGTGAAGGTGAACCGTTCGTAACGTTGTTCCCAGATGATGTAATCATTAATGATCCTTCGGCAACAGAACAATTGATGCAGGTGTATAGGGAACACGGCGGGTCCGTTATAGCAGTCAGTCCAACCGCAAACGAGATCATTCACACGAAAGGTGTGGTTGGTGTATGCACACGCGGTTCGGATGTTCACGAGGTCGACTCCCTTGTTGAAAAGCCGACGTTAGAAGATGCCCCAAGTAATCTTGGAATCGTCGCTCGTTACATTCTCGACAACGAAGTGTTCGAATATCTTTCGAAAAAACATACTGGAGCTAACGGTGAAATTCAGATCACCGACGCGATAGCCTCATTACTTGGGAACAGTCCTATTCATGCTAGGGAAATCAGCGGATTCCATGCAGACACGGGTAATCCCGGCGGAATGCTTCAAGCAGCTATTCACGTGGCAAAACAGGATCCTGCTATGGCTGAAATTGTACGTACCGCCATAGCTGACTAGACTTTTCGAAGACCGGGTGAGACAACGAACGCAACGATGCCAGTGGCGATTACCGATAGGCCAGCTCCTGCAAGTGCCCATTGCACTCCTGCAAATTCCGCTACGGCCCCAAGTCCTAGATGGCCAATCCAGCCAAATCCAATAGCGAATACCCATGCCCCGACCGCTCGTCCGCGCATGTCATCAGGAACGTTCAATTGCAAAATCGTCCACTGCATTGCGTCAAAGGCCGCAGCTGATGCTCCAACGCCCATGATCAGTACAAGAGCTACAACGTACGATCCCGACAGTGCGAATGTCGCGACAAATAATCCGTATGCGAGTGCAATCCCTATTAGAAGTATCCCCTTACGCTGGAAGTTGCCCAGCGCCATTAGGAATGCGGAACCGATGACCGAGCCAATTCCAGCCATCATAGTCAAAGTCCCAAGACCTTTCACATCGACATTCAACGCTTCTTTGGCGACTGCTGGCATGATCGATCCGTATGCGAATCCGAAAATCTCGACCATAACTGCGGTAATTAAGATCATCCGAACAATTGGTAGTTCGGTCATTAGTTTCAATCCGTCAATTACGTCGCGTATTACTGAACCTGATCGTTCAACTGTTGCTGTACGTACTCCTTTATTCGCAACCAAAGCAAATACGCCACCGACCCCGAAAATTATTCCTGAAGCTACCAGTGTTGTCGGTGCACCAAACTGATCGATTCCAAATCCTGCAACAAGTGCTCCTACAGCCCCGACTGCTCGCATACCGGTCGATTGCACCGCTACGGCGTTCATACGGACATCTTTAGGTACAGAACCAGTCACCATTCCTTGAATGGTGGGAATCTCGAACGAATGCCCTACTCCTGAGAAAGCCAAAATCACAAACACAAGCCAAAGAGGTTCAAGACCGTTCGCTGCGATTACTGCAAGAGCTGACAAAACTATCGCTTTGTATATGCCAGTGAATAACAGGATCTTCCCACGGGAAAACCGATCTGATATCGCTCCTCCGATTGGTGCAGCAATTAGCTGCGGAGCTTGCCTGACAGCGAATGTAGCTGCTGTGAGGAACACTGATTCAGTTTCGTTTAGAACGACCCAACCAGTAGCGAGTCGTTCACCCCAGTTGCCTAACGAGAAAACTACAGAAGCTAGCCAGACACGCCGAAATTGCGGGAATGCAAATGCAGCGAATGGACCACGAGGTCGTGAAAAACTGGATTTAGAAGAGTGTTGCGATCTTGGTGACGACATGCGTCCGTCATTCTGAACGCGGCGGCTCCGTTAGTCGAGCGTCAACACAGCCATAAAAGCTTCTTGTGGGACCTCAATTGACCCGACCATCTTCATTCGGCGTTTCTTGCCCTTTTTCTGTTGCTCCAACAGTTTGCGTTTACGTGTCACGTCACCGCCGTAACATTTCGCCAGAACGTTCTTTCGTAGAGCTTTAACGTTTGTACGAGCGACGATCTTCCCGCCGATTGCTGCCTGAATTGGAACGGCGAACATTTGGCGGGGAATGAGGTCTTTCAGCTTGGATGTTAGCGCTCGACCGTAGGAAGCAGCTTCATCACGATGAGTGATCATAGAAAGAGCATCGACAGGCTCGTGGTTTACCAGCACGTCGAGTTTGACCAGATCGGCTACTCGATTGTCGATCATCGAGTAGTCCATGGAAGCGTAACCCTGAGTTCCCGACTTTAGTTTGTCGTGGAAATCTACGAGAATCTCCGAAAGTGGAATATCGTATTCGAGCATTACCCGGGCGTCGCGAGCAGCAGAACTTCCGGGATCTGCTTCTTGAGTTGCGATCGACTCAAGATATTCCATCTTTTTGTACTCACCACGCTTGGTCGTCACCAATTCCATGATGGCTCCGATATATCGAGCCGGAGTAACGATGGTGATGTTCACCCAAGGTTCTAGGATCGAATCGTAAGCATAGTTTTCGGGAAGTTTTGAAGGATTATCGACGGTCATGCTGTTGCCGTTTTTTAGCAGCACTTCGTAACTCACACTAGGTGCTGTAGCGATTAATCCCAGGTTGTATTCTCGCTCTAATCGTTCTTGGACAATGTCCATGTGGAGCAATCCGAGGAAGCCACATCGGAATCCGAACCCTAGAGCCGCAGACGATTCAGGTTCAAAAACAAGTGCAGCGTCGTTAAGCTGAAGTTTATCGAGTGCGTCACGAAGTTCTGGGTAATCTTCGCCCTCTGTTGGGAATATCCCGGTGAAAACCATGGGATTCTGAGCGGCATAGCCGGGAAGTGGTTCTTCGGCAGGATTAGTCGCAAGCGTCATCGTGTCGCCGACACGTACAGCCTTCACGTCTTTTAGACCAGTAGCGACGTAACCTACTTCGCCGGTTTCCAGTCCCTCGGTTTTTTCAAGTACAGGACTGAAATACCCGGTCTCAAGAACTTCGGCTTCCACTTTGGAACCCATCAGTCGGACGCGGTCACTACTTTTCAGAGAACCGTGCATGGCCCGTACGTAGGCGATTACACCTTTAAATTGGTCGTATTTGGAATCGAATATCAATGCACGGAAAGGATCGTCTACGGATCCGTCAGGTGGAGAGATGCGGGCAACTATCTGTTCAAGTAGTACAGCAACGCCATCACCAGTTTTCGCCGATATTTTCAGGACTTCGTCTTCGCTGAAACCGAAGGTTTGTTCGAGTTCGGTGAGAACTCGTTCAGGTTGAGCAGCAGGCATATCGAGTTTGTTGATGACCGGGATTATTTCGAGATCATGCTCTAGCGCCAGATATACATTCGCAATCGTCTGTGCCTGAATGCCCTGCGTGGCGTCGACTAGAAGTACGGCACCTTCACATGCGGCAAGCGAACGAGAGACTTCATAAGCGAAGTCGACGTGGCCCGGTGTATCGATGAGATTGAGCTGATAGTCGGTCTCATCTGCAGCGATGTACTGGAGTCGTACCGCTTGAGCTTTGATAGTAATACCGCGTTCCTGCTCCAACTCCATTGTGTCGAGGTGCTGGGCGGTCATCTTCCGTTCAGAAACGGCATCGGTCAGTTCAATCAAGCGATCGGCGAGTGTCGACTTGCCATGATCAATGTGAGCGATGATGCAGAAATTTCTAACGTGGTCTTGCGGCATGTATTCAATAGTAGTCGTTATCTACTGAAATACCTTGCGCAGAAACGACAGACTTCAGACTAACTTAAGAATTGAACTACTTTGGAACTGCCGAAACCAATACTTCAACATGCACTTCGTCCTTCACAACAAAGAAATTACTGGTTGGTGCCGCCATTCCGAAATCATCCCACGAAAAGTCGCCTTTGACTAGGATAAGAAGACGATCTGGATCAAGCCGGGATTCGAGAGTAAATTCGATCTTTGCATCCGCTCCATTAACGTTTACGGTGCCGATCACAGTCGAAGTAAACGCTTCTCCATTGGTGAACGTTTCAGGTATATCTGGGAAACTGTTGATGCTGATTGTGGTTGTGGACTGTGTCGGGAACAGCCGGTCACGTACATAACGGTCTCGCCGTGAATCGTCGCTTTTCAGCGCATGCAGATCGATTACAAGTGATGCACTCTCCGCTGAAAGGTCTATCTCGCCCGTTATCGCATTCGTTCGAAGCACAGCATCGTTCGGCAACGGTAATTTCGAAAGTTTCTCATTCACAGTAAATGTAGCTTCTGAACTGTCGTTTACCACAAACGTACCGTCAATTGAATCCGAAACAGGAGCGTCATTAGTGGCAGACGAGGAGGAATTGAATTCGGATGCCGATGCGCTACTCGTTGGAGTACTTGTCGGATCTGCAACGGCTTCGGAATCGTTACCGCCTCCACATGCCGCGACAAATATCGATATCGAAGCAATATATAGAAAAAGAACTGAAAACTTAAATCGAAAATTCATTAGAACTCATATCAATTACGGAGCCGGTGGAAGTGAGAGAGAGCCAGATTCCTGATCCCCCTGCCCTGCTAGGGCGAAGCTAAGTACGATCGCTACAAATACGAGAATCCCAGAAAACCAGATTCCTAATCGGTCATTGGTTGCCGATATCGGGGTGCCGAGAATGGTCACCAATGCGATGATCACAGCCAATGGAATTGTGAACGAAAGTGCATCATCAAATTGCGTTTGAGCTAGTGATGCAACCGCAATAATGACTACGAAAAGTACAGCTGACAGCACAAAATAACGTTTATGGAACTTCGAATCTGATGCTGAAAAATGCCAAAGGATTCCGTTGGCGGCACCAACAACTAAAGCTCCGAAACCCACTGATGCTGCATTCAGCACAATGTCGTCAGGTGATTCGAGCGGAAGTGACACCAGCACAGCGATTATCGCCGCTAATGCACCGGCGCCAAGTCCTGCAAAAAGATTTCTGTAGATCGTCATACTGATTGAGTGTATCGCCAAGTCTCCACATCAATCATCAAGAAAGTTTGAAGGTGAAAGAAGAATCACGGCGATAACCGTTCACTACAGAGCGTTCCTCACATAGAATCTACCCTTAATTTGATTAGTAATGATTACGAAAGACCAAACATTGAGTGATGAAAACTTCAAAGTAGCGGTTGTGGGTGCTGGTGGGACTGGTGCGTACTACGGCGGGGCGCTAGCAAGAGCAGGGGCCGACGTGAAGATGATTGCAAGAGGTCCACATCTCGATGCCATCAACACTAACGGCCTTCAATTGAATTCCGTACTTCTTGGGGATTTCAAGGTCAATTGCACAGCTACTGACGACATGTCGACGATCGATAGAGTAGACCTCGTGATCTTCGCTGTGAAAAGTTGGGGAACTGACGCTGCCATTGAAGCCATGGCGTCGGGAAGCATGGTCGGCGAAGGAACGTTGATCATCTCCACTCAAAACGGTATCGACAGCGAACCACTGCTAATCAAAGCGTTCAGTGCTGAACACGTACTGGGTTCCACTGCGACGGTCTCCGCAATGATTACACATCCGGGCGTGGTTACTCAGGCTGGAGGCCCGGGTTCGCTGATTATTGGTGAAATGGACGGTGGTCCATCGGCTCAAGTCGACACTTTGGTCGAACGATGTGTAGGTGCTGGCTTAGCCGCAGAATCTAGTGAAAACATCGAACTAGCGTTGTGGTATAAATTCACGTTTATATGTGCGCTTAGTGGAATGACCGCTCTGACTCGAAAGCCGATCGGCGACATCTTTGCTCAGGAAACTACAACTGAGATGTACCGACAAGTACTCCATGAGGTAGCGGCCGTTGCCCGAGCTAAAGACGTTTTGCTGTCTGAAGAGATGGTTGAGAACACCTTCAAAGCGACAAAGGGACGAGAGCCGTTCATCATCGGTTCCATGGGACACGATCTAATCGCCGGAAACCCAATCGAAATCGGACTTCTCAACGCACGAGTCGTAGAAATGGGCAAAGAACACAACGTTCCAACCCCTGCGAACTTCGCCATAGAAGCAGCACTTCGTCCACATGAATGTGGATCTACAAGCTAGTAGACCTTTAGAAGGTTGAAATAAAACGCCCGAGCAGATACTCGGGCGTTTTATTATTGACGCAGATCTGAATACACGGCTTCTAGAGCAATCCATCCTGTGGAGTTGTCCATGGTGCACGTGATGACCATTGTTTAGGTCGAGGCACTCTATTTACAGGAACATCGATGAAAACAGGCTTGTTCATAGCTAGAGCCTTAGGAATAACGTTCTTAACGTCGTAAGGATCTTTGGCTCGAAGTCCAACGGCTCCATATGCTTCAGCGAGTTTTACAAAGTCGGGGTTCACGAAATCAGTTTCGTAAGTTCCGCCGAAATCATCATCCATGTCACGAGCTACATTGCCGTAGTGACCGTCGTTGTAGATAACGGTTACGAGATTGATTCCGTACTTCACTGCCGTGGATATCTCCGACGAGTTGTACATGAATCCGCCATCACCTGATACGCAAATCACAGCTTTGTCGGGATTACCGACTTTCGCACCCAATGCTGTAGGAAAAGCAAAACCGAGGTTTCCTGAGTAGCCTGAATCGATGTACGACTTAGGGTTCTCAGTGATCCAGCGAGGTCGCGAGTAGTAGCCAAGTTGAGTCATTCCGAAAATCATAACAGCGTCGTTAGGAACGCCCTCTTGGAGAGCCCTGATGTAATCTTCTTGCGGCTGGTTTAATTCTTCATCACTGTCGGTCAGTGTCTTTTGAATTCGAGCCACTTGAGCAGCAGGTGAGTCCCATTTTCCTCCACCAGCAGCGGTGACGGCCGCGCTCAGTTGAGGTAGCGTTGCTTTTGCATCACCGACAACACCAAGCGAGTTTTCGTGGACATGTCCGATCATTTCAGGATCAGCGTCAATGTGAATCAAGCGTGCTTCAGCAGCTGCTTGATTACGCATCGAGAATCGTGTTCCGATTCCAATAACTAGATCAGCGTCCTCAATGTAATTCTTGAGTTGACCTGTCGGGCCGAGCGATCCGCCTAGTGCGAGAGCGTGTCGTTCCGACAACGTTCCTTTACCACCGGCAGAAGTCAGTACTGCAATCTGATGGGCTTCTGCAAATGCGACGAGTTCAGCTTCAGCGTCGGAACGTGCTACTCCACCACCGGCATAGATAACCGGTTTACGAGCCGCTGCGATCTCTTTTGCTGCTTGCTCGATTATTGAGTTAGATGGAACTTTACGTTCTATCTTCGCTGGCTCAAGAAGCTCAACGTCTTCCCGCTCAACCATAGTTTCAGGCGGGAGTTCGAAATGAACGGGTGACGGTCGATCTGACTGTGCCTGTTTGAACGCCTCGTGGATACCTTCTGGAACTTCGTTAGGACGAAGAACCTGCTTCTGCCACTTGGTTACAGGATTGGTGATTTCCTTCTGGTCGTTTACTTCGTGAAGTCCACCAAAATTCTTGCCAATCGTTTCACGTGGAATCTGGCCAGCAATCAGTACAACCGGTGAAGATCGTGAGAACGCCGTCGAAAGTCCACCACCGGCGTTATAAATACCGGGGCCGGGAACGACCAGAGCAACACCGGGCTTACCAGTAGTTCGAGCATAACCATCGGCCATGTAAGTAGTGGCAGTTTCGTTTCTGGTCACAACAAATTTGATGCTTGGTTCATCACGCAATGCTGCGACGATTCCGTACATCTGCACGCCAGGCAATCCGAATACGACTTCGACACCCTCACGTACCAATGATTTTATGAGAGCTTCTCCACCCGAGAGTTTTGCCATGAGTTACCTCTGAAGCACCGTAGTGCCTTTTATGAACCAGCTGTTTATATGAGCGAAATTACATTACCGAGGTATTGAGAAATACGCCAGAGCGGTGCGGGTTAGTTACTAATTAGTCGTGCGGGGCAATCATGTACTTCACTCCGCCGCCTTTCGCCGAAATCTCTAGAGCCTTAGCGGTTTCCTCAAGTGGGAATCGATCGCTTACGACGCCTTTAAGATTCAACTTAGGAAGTGTTTCGAGTGCTTCACCAAACGCATCACCGGCACCGAACGCTCCGCTCATGGTGATCTCTTTGTAGTGAAGTTCGTAGAGATCGACAGGTAGTGCCGAGCCCTGAGGTGAAACGCCGACCAAGACCAGATTTCCGCGCGGGCGAATCAACTTCGAAACGTTGGCCACAAGTGCTGGAACACCAACTGCTTCAGCGCCGATCTTTACGCCGTAGCCACCGGTGACTTCATTCACCAATTCGGCGAGATCGTCTTTTGTCGGATCGTTGAGAATATCGGCACCAAATTGTGTGCCCATTGCGAGTCGCTCAGCGTTTGGCTCAGAAAGAATAATTCTTCCAGCCCCACGAAGTTTTAGAACTCCGACGGTGAGTAGGCCAAGCAGTCCACCACCGACTACTAGAGCATCGCAGTCTTCTTCGACTTCGATCATATTGAGTGTGGAAAGAACACATGCCAGTGGTTCAGCCATCGAAGCGGTTTCGTGATCAAGTCCATCTGGAACAATGTGAGCCTGACGATGATCTACAAGAACGTATTCAGCAAATCCACCCGAATAACGCTTGTTACGTTCGCAGTGCATTGCCGACCAAGTGAGACAGCCTTGACACTCGCCACAGGCAGCATTCAGCGTGCAGCCGATGATCTTGCCAATCAGTGATTCATCAACGCCTTCACCGACTTCAATAACCGGCCCAACGAACTCGTGACCGAGAATGTCGGGTGGATCGGCTGGAAATAATCCCTGCGTCTTATGAATATCAGTTCCACAGATTCCAGATGAAAGAACCTTCATCACCAATTCGCTCGGTCCCGCCTTCGGAGTCGGAACTTCGTCGATCGTAATTTCTGTGCCGCCGCGCCAGGTCGCTACTTTCATTTCGCCTCCGATATGTCAAATTTGAGAGTTGCAAATTTCTAAGTGAATTTCAATGAGACGAATCTTATTCCCACAAGACCTTCACCGAAAGCCAAACGAAGCTTTAAAGCCTAAAACTCCCTTACATTCGGAATATTCGCTAGTTTTAGTGGAATCTGTACAAACTCGAGTAATTCCACGAGATTCACATGTTTTTCGGCACGCTAGCGGTGTGATGGGCTTAGAATTCCCGGCGTATTTATACCTCGACGCTACCGTAGGCGTTTCGATCCCGGAGCCAGTAATTGAAGATCACTGACCTTAAAGTTGCCATCATCGGCAACGCACCTGTTGTACGAATTACCACCGACGAGGGAATTGATGGCGTTGGAGCTGGCGAAACGGCCAAGCCCTACCTGAAGCCTATGGTCGAGTTTTATCGCGACATGATCGTTGGTAAGGACCCAACCGACGTTGAGCGAGTAATGCTCGGCATTCGCCGAATGGGATCGTTCAAGCCCTGGGGCACCGCGGTAAGTGCTATCGAAATGGCGTTGTGGGACATCGCCGGTAAAGCAGCCGGAGTCCCAACTTACAAACTTCTGGGAGGCAAAATTCGGGACAAGGTTCAGGTTTATAACGGAAACGTTCGTTACGAGCGTGAAGGCAGTGAGCCAGAACACTTCGCCGCAGATATGCAGAAGATGAAGGATCACCCTTACAACTTCTCGATCATCAAGCAGGCGGTTTCGTTCCACGGCGGTATGCACCGCACTATGGATAATTTCTACTATGGAACTCCGGTCACAAAAGGTCGTTACCCGAACCGGGGCACGATAACTCCAAAGGGATTTAAGTACCTCCTGAAGTGTGTCGAAGCTATGCTCGACGTACTTGGCGACGATGTTGGGCTTGCTCTTGACTGTGGACCAGGCATGACTGTTCCTGACGCTCTAAAGCTCGCTAAAGAACTTGAAGGCTCGAACATCATGTGGCTTGAGGACATGGTGACAGGTGACTATTCACCGTTCGTTCTAGCCGATCTATACAAGCAAATCACGCCTTACACTTCGACACCTATCCACACCGGCGAGCAGATTTATCTACGGCAGAACTTTGTAGAACTAATCGAACGAAACGCAGTAAACGTGCTAGGTCCAGACGTCGCCGACGTCGGTGGTATCGCCGAAATGAAGTTCATCGCTGAATACGCCGACCTTCATGGAATATTGTTCGCACCACACGGCACTTTCGATGGGTTGATTGGTCTGGCCGTGCAAACGCACATGGCAGCTGTTTTGCCTGAGAATTACATTGCGTTCGAACTCCCGCAGGCCAAGCCTGAATGGTGGCTCGACATCATGGAGGGCGGAGAACAATTCGCCGTGACCGATAGCCACATCGATGTGCCTAGCACTCCCGGTCTGGGACTCACGTTCATCCCAGAGGTGGCGGAAAAATATCTCAGGGAAGAAGACGCTGATTTTTTCGACGACTAGGGACAGTCAGTCGACTCCAATTCACCATTAATTACCACGTAAACCAACTTTGACTCTGGCGCACAATTTCGCCTCTATCAATAAAACGCCACCGCGTGGCTCGGAGCTGAAATGAAAATTACCGACCTGAAAGTCGCAATCATCGGAGGACACCCGGTGGTACGCGTCACCACTGATGAAGGTATCGATGGTATTGGTGCAGCCGAACTCGCCAAGCCATATCTGAAGCCCATGATCGAGTTCTACCGGGACATGGTCATTGGCAAAGACCCAACGGACGTCGAGCGGGTAATGCTCGGTATACGCCGTATGGGATCGTTTAAGCCATGGGGCGCTGCTGTAAGCGCTATCGAATTTGCACTTTGGGACATAGCAGGTAAAGCGGCGAATCTTCCCATCTACAAACTGCTTGGCGGGAAGATTCGCGACAAGGTTCAAGTTTATAACGGCAACGTTCGGTTCAAGATGAACGGTAAAGAGCCTGAAAATTATGCCGAAGCGATGCAGAAGATGAAGGATAGTCCTGAAAACTTCTCGATCATCAAGCAAGGAATAGCGTTTCACGGTGACATGGCAACAGAAGTTCCTAACTTCTACTACGGAACGCCTTCAACCGGTCTTGGTGGTAGACACCCTAACCGTGGGCTGATGAGTCCTAAAGGCTTCAAGCACATGATGAGTTGCATCGAGGCGATGCTCGACGTACTGGGTGACGATGTTGGATTGGCACTCGATTGCGGACCTGGATTCACCGTTGTAGATGCCCTGAAACTTGCCAAAGAAGTTGAAGGTACGAACGTGATGTGGCTCGAGGACATGCTTACGGGCGACTACACGCCATACGTACTCGCCGATCTATACACACAGGTCACGCCGTACACCTCGACAGCGATTCACACAGGCGAACAGATTTACTTGCGCCAGAACTTTGTCGAATTGATCGAGCGAAACGCTGTAAACGTTCTGGGTCCTGACCCAGCCGACGTTGGTGGCTTACAAGAGATGAAGTTCATTGCTGAATACGCTGATCTTCACGGCATCCTGTTCGCACCGCACGGAACTGTAGATGGACTGATTGGTCTTGCTGCTCACGTGCAGCTTGCCGCGGTGTTGCCAGAAAACTACATCGCCTTCGAGCTGCCAACCGGTAAGCCCGATTGGTGGTACGACATTCTCGATGGATCAGACAAGTTCGGTGTTACCGACAGTCACATCGATGTGAATGAAGCAGCAGGACTTGGAATCACCTTCATTCCAGAAGAGGCGAAAAAGTACCTCCGAGACGAAGACGCCGGATTCTTCGACGACTAGTCGTTAGTCCGTCTGAAGACACAATCGCAAAAAATGCCCCGTTGGAACATTATCAACGGGGCGTTTTCATTTCAATGCTCGAAGCAACTAGCTCTTGATTCGAGCGTTACCGGCGATTTCAGATTGGTTTACGCAGTACGGTGGCCAGTCGCCAGCCACACCGGCTAACACATTCTCGACCGACATCATTGCCATCTTCATACGAGTGTCGCCTGTAGCGCTCGCTACGTGCGGCATGATGAGGCAATTGTCGAGCGTAAGTAGCGGGTGGTCAGACGGAATCGGCTCAGGCACCGTAACGTCCAAAGCTGCACCAGCGATCTCGCCAGATTTCAACGCTTCGTATAGTGCGTCTTGATCGACAACCGGACCACGAGTCGTGTTGATCAAAATCGCTGATTTTTTCATCAGCTTGAATTGATCGGTGCTCATCATGTTCGTCGTTTCAGGCGTGAGAGGATTATGCAGTGAAACGTAGTCAGATCGTTCGAGGATTTCTTCAAGCGAGTCGACGTACGTTGCGCCAAATTCTTCGTCACGCTGATTTCGATTGAAATAGAGCACATTCATGTTGAACCCGGCGGCACGTTTCGCCATCTCAGATCCAATGTTGCCCATTCCAACAATCCCAAGTGTCTTGTGATGAATGTCGGTTGCGAGATATCCAAGAGGGTCGAAATCTCCCCACTCGCCACGCTTGACCATTGCTGGTAGATCGTGGGTACGTCGAGCCATCGAAGCCAACAAAGCAAACGCCTCGTCGGCGGTACTCTCGGAAAGAATTCCCGGGGTGTTGCAAACGGCAATGCCTCGTTCGTTCGCAGCAGCAATCTCGATGTTGTCGTAGCCAACGCCAAACTCTGCAATAACCTTCAAGTTTGGTGCTGCGTCCATTACCTCAGCGTTCACTTGATTAGTGATGTGAGCGTAAAGACCATCGATATCTGCAACTGCAGCGATTAGGTCCGCCTGAGATGGCGCATCCGTATCTTCCCAAATCACAACTTCTGCGCCGCTTGCACGAAGAACAGCTGCGGCTTCAGGAAATGTACGTCGGGTTACAAGGATTTTAGGCATTGTTTCTCTTTAGCTTGAACGATTAGCAGGACGTTGCTGCGACTAGAGAGTCGCGCCGTCGACCGGTGATTGTACGAAAAATAAAATGGTGGGGAAGGTGGGAGTCGAACCCACACGCCTGTTAAGGCACATGCTCCTAAGGCATGCGCGTCTGCCATTTCGCCACTCCCCCATAAAGGTCGGTCGCTAACTGCGAACAGCTATATTGTAGGCAGCGAAACCCTGCGAGGGCTAGCCCCGCTGCTCCCAACCTGACGACAGTTTGTCCCAACGAGCATGTAAATCGGCAATTGTCACGTCTGAAACGCCCATTGGTTGAGCGACCATTTCAAGGTTTGATTTCATGTGCTTAGGTCGCTGTGTACCGACGATAGTCACATCAACTTCAGGATGAGCGAACGTGAATCCTAGAGCCAGACGAATACGATCGTTAGGATTATCCGCAAGCGCCCCCTCTTCTCCCATCACGCCAGCACGTCGGAAATATTCCGCTGCGTATTCCGGCATGTGATGGTACGGAACAGGGTCGGCATCAGCACCCCAAACAGCATTGCCAATAGGACGTTTGATGATGAGTCCCATGTCTTGGGCTTCGACATCGGCAAACAAGTTTGTTCGAGCAGATTGATCAACGAGATTGAAACTCGTCTGGAGAGTGTCGAATAGTCCGCTGGTTACAGCCCATTTAGCGTTCTCATTGTCACCGCTGTAACCAACGTGGCGCGTCTTGCCGGCGGCTTTGGCGTCTTGAAGCGCACGAATCACATCACCGGATTCAAGCACTTCTACTGTGCAAGAGTGAAGTTGAACGAGATCTACATGGTCGGTGTTCATTAGTTTGAGTGAACGTTCGATCGAAGAAGTGATCAGCTCGTAAGTCCAGTCTTCTCCATCGCCACGAGGTAAGTAATGACCCGCTTTAGTAGCAAGGACAAACTCGTCTCGTCGTTCGGAAGCGACCATGCCTAGCAATTCTTCACTAATTCCGTAACAGGCAGCGGTATCGAGAAAATTAACTCCATTGTCCAGCGCTTGGTTGATCACATTTCGGGCTTGATCAACATCTGCGATTTCCAAGTTGAATCCGACTTCAGACAGACCTATACCTAGTCGTGCAACTTCGAGTTCGGTTTTTCCGAGTCGTTTCATTTCCATTGCCATGTGACCACCATCTTCCGAATCTAATACCGTAAATATGTCGATCACAGTACATTCTTTGGAAAAAAACCGACACGTCTATCCGATCTAAGTCGTCGGGATGTTGTTACATTTCAAGTCATTGGTTAAACCCTGTTGTTTGCTGAAACGAACGAGGTTGTTTTGTCTGGTCCAAATATCGTGCTGATGGTCGCTGATGACATGGGGTACGGCGATTTCGGGTTGTACTCAGAAGGTCGAGTTCACACTCCAGCGTTAGACGAACTGGCATCACAAGGTATTCGGTTTACTCAGCACTACGCTGGCTCAGCAGTGTGTTCACCATCGAGAGCCGCATTACTAACTGGTCGGTACCCGATTCGAACCGGTGCGGTGACTCCTCAGGAAGTACTCGGTAACGACCGCATCGCTCTAGATGAATCCACGATCGCAGATTCGTTTAAAGCAGCTGGTTACGCCACAGGAATGGTTGGCAAATGGCACAACGGTGCTCTCGACCCTCGGTTCCATCCGAATGCACGTGGCTTTGATGAATTCGCTGGTTTCAGTGGTGGATGGGCCGATTACTACCAGTGGAATCTAGATCGGAACGGCACCTTTGAAAAGTCCGACGGTCGATACCTAACCGACGTTCTTGCCGACGAAGCCGCTTATTTCATTGATAGACACCAAAGTGAACCATTCTTCCTGATGATCACTTGGAACGCTCCGCACTCACCACTTCAAGCTCCTGAAGACGTTACTCAGCGTTACATCGATGCTGGTTTTGAGCGCGGTATTTCATTGATTTACGCCATGATCGAAGTTATGGATCGCGGGATAGCCAAAGTTCGAGAGTCTCTTAAAACTGCTGGTATCGAAGACGACACCCTGCTTATGTTCACCAGTGACAATGGTCCAGCGTTTAGTCATCGCTTCGATCAGGTTCCAGCAGGTGTGTCTGTTGACGGTTCTCGCTACAACAACGGGTTTGCCGGCTCAAAAGGATCGGTTTACGAAGGCGGAATTCGTGTTCCGATGATCGCACGATGGGCAAACGGGCTTCCTCAGAACATTGAGATCGAAGATCAAATCTGCTTTACCGACTGGCTTCCAACTTTACTCTCGCTGACAGGATCAACTCACGTTGGTGAAAAACCAATCGACGGGCATAACGTTGGAGCTGTACTGAAAGGTGATTCCCCTAAAGAGCAGCCCCAACGTTTCTGGCAATGGAACGGCGATACTCCAATAGGTGTCACAAATGCTGCGATACGACATGGCGACTGGAAATTGGTGCGCCCTGCCATCGATATTGGTTACGCGTCGGACGCCGATAAGCAGCTAGCCGATGATTACATCGAGCAGGACATCGAATACAAGTATCATCCCGAGAATTTCTCGGAGAAACTCAATTGGCCAGAGCCAAAGAAGACTGTTCCAGAACCACCTGCACCCGAGCTATACGATTTATCAGTAGACCCCGGAGAATCGAATAACGTGGCTTCGGCAAATCGAGCGATTGCAAGTCGGATGCTCGTCGAACTAGAGACGTGGTTTGAGGAAGTTGAATCTGAACGTCAGGCGATTGTTGAGTAACTACTAAAAGTCGAGATACGGCTCTGAATCGACTTGGACGAAGTCAGTCGGCGGGTACTTGGCCAACTGCTCAAGATCGATGTCTGCGCCCCATCCGGGCCCGGACGGAACTGTAGCGTGACCGTCAGTAATGTCAATCGGACTAGTAAGTATCTCTTGATATCTTTCTAAGAAAGATACAAAGATTTCCTGCATAAATGAGTTCGGAATGCTCATTTGTAGATGCAAGCTTGCGAGTGTTGATAGAGGTCCATTCGAGTTATGTGGTGCAACTGGAACGTAATAAGCCTCGGCCATACTCGCAATTTTGAGAATTTCGGTAAATCCACCACAGTGACAGATATCAGGCTGGATCATTCGCACGGTATTCGTCTCTAGCAGAGGTCGGAACTCCCAACGGTTGTACAACTGTTCTCCAGTGGACACAGGGACATTCACTGATCGAGCGAACTCAGCCATAGCATCGACATTGTCGTACAAGATAGGTTCTTCCATCCATGCAATATTGAACTGCTCCAACTGTTGAGCTGCTCGTCCCGCACTCCACGGGTTGAGTCGCGCACGCACATCGACACCAATTTCCATTTCAGGCCCGACCGCGTCTCGAACTGCTCTTACCAGCTCGATTCCATGACTGATCTGGCCTGGGGTAGTGGTTTGTGGTCCACCAAAAGGATAGAACTTCAGTGCAGTCCACCCTTCGTTTTTCAATTTCAGTGCGGCTTCAGCGTGCATTTGAGGCGAAGCCTGTCTAGCAACCGATTCAGCAGGGACGTCTGGAACGGGTTCAGTTAGATCTTCAAACCATCCATTGGCATAAACACGAACCTTGTCGCGATGCATGCCACCAGCAAGTTCCCAAACAGGAATTCCTAGCGATTTCGCTTTCAGATCCCACAATGCCAAATCAATCGCAGCGATAGCTGACATCGAAACTGGACCGCCTGTCCAAGTAACGCGCCGGTATAAAGAAGTCCAAATCCAATCGATTCTTCGTGGATCTTTTCCTTCAAGGAATTTTCCAAAATCAAGAATCTCTGCTTCTAAAGCTGCGTCCTTATATTGAAGCGATCCTTCACCCCAACCAGAGATACCTTCATCGGTATCGATTCTAACGAATAGCCAGTTTGTACCGGCAGTTTTATGTACCGGCGTTGCCATTCGAAACACTTTTACATCAGTAATTTTCAAATCAAACTTCTTTGTGACATATCAAGTGTGTTGGTGATTCGAACTGTCTAGTCGCCTACCGGCAGGAACTGCAGACAAACAGGCGCTGGAACCTTGATGATCGATCCAGTTGGAGTCAATGTCCCGTCGTCTTCGCGTTTGAATGAAACTATCGAGTCTGAGTCCTGATTTTCGGTGACTAGGAATTTGCCATCTGGAGTGATAGCAAAGTTTCGTGGTGTCTTACCCTGTGATGATTCGTGACCAACGAATGTCATTTTTCCTGTCGATTGGTCGATCGAGTAGATAACTATCGAGTCGTGACCACGGTTCGAGGCGTATACAAACGCACCATCCGGTGAAGTGTGAATATCGGCGGTGGTGTTCTCGCCATCCCAGTCTGCGGGTAAAGTTGGGACGGTTTCAATTGGGGTCAGGCTGCCATCAGCACCTTTGTCGTAAAGCGTTATCGTGCAGCCCAGCTCGTTCAGAACGTAAACCTGCTGATTTGCCGGATGGAATGTGAAGTGACGCGGTCCCTCTCCAGCCACTTCATCAACGGTAGAAGAAAGCGAGATCGTGGCGCTCTCAACATCCATAGCGTAGGTGAGCACTTGGTCTTTTCCGAGGTCACAGATGTAGGCGTACTTATTAGACTTGTCGATATTTACAGAGTGAGCGTGCGCTTTCTCCTGTCGACGTTCGTTGATCGAGGAACCTTCGTGCTGGACGAACGACGTGCGCTGCCCTACCGCCCCATCTGCTGCGATTGGATGAGCCGATACGCTTCCACCGGAGTAATTAGTAACTATGACCATCGAATCAGTTGAATCGACCATCAAGTGACAAGGGCCGGGACCACCGGTCGACTGCTGGTTGATCTGTGTTAGTTCACCAGTCGAACGATTCACATTGAATGCAGTGATTCCACCAGAACCGTCAAAGGCGCTGGTTTCAGACACGGCGTAGAGGTGATCGCCTGAAGGATCAAGAGCCACAAATGATGGGTTTTCCAGTCCCGTAGCTACTGAAATCTGCGTTAGTTCCCCGGTTTCACCGTTTAAACGCAGGGTGTAAACGCCTTCAGATCCGAGTCGTGTGTATGTACCAATAAAGGCAAATTGGTCGTTAGACAATGAGTTAGTTCCTAAAAGAAAAGTGATTAGTCTTTGATGATTAGATCGGGATCGATTTCGAGCCCGATTCCTGGTTCTGTTGGAAGTGGCATGTATCCGTCGGAGTCGACTTCAGGAGCATTAGTAAACATCGAGAACTTGTTCTTGTAGTGACCAATCGGTGGGTCGTGAAGCAATTCCATGAACGGGGCATGACGCCAAGAAGCTACTAGGTGCTGATGAGCAATCACACCAATGTTTCCGCCGCCGTGGTGAGGCACGAGTTCCTTGTTGTGGAGTTCAGCGAGTACGCCAACCTTGCGTAGATTGGTCATACCGTTCATAACCATGCTTTCGGGCTGGAGCATTTGGTATGTGTCCATCTCACACATTTGAACAAATTCATTCAGACCCGGATTGTTCTCGCCGCCTGCGATTCGCATTTCAACTTTAGCGCTGAGCTCGGAAAGTCCTTCGAAGTTGTATCGAGCAAGCGGTTCTTCTAACCAGAATACATCGAGGTCTTGTAGCTCGATCGCTGTGTCGTAGGCTCGTTGGAAGTTCCACATGACTCCCGGCTGCCACGTTCCACTGCTCTGCGCTTGATTTGCGTCGACCATTATTGTGAAATCATTGCCAACAGCATCACGTACTGCTTCTACGATCTTTATGTCGTCTGAAATTGTCTCGTTGTGAAGGCGCAGTTTCATCGCCTGCCAGCCTTCGTCCTTCAGTGATCTAGCCTGTTCAGCTCGCTCTTCAGGAGTAGAAAGAACAACCATGCTGGCGTACGGGATGATTTTTTCTTTTTCGCCGCCCCAAAGCTTATAGAGAGGGAGGTTGGCGGCTTTACCTATGATGTCCCACAACGCCATGTCGACGCCGGCGATACCCTGGTAGTGCATGTTCTGAACGTAATAGTTCAAAGCTGCTGCGTGATCTTCTACAGCGAATGCGCTACGTCCTAGTAGATATTCCTTCACGCCATCGAGAAGCAACGGGCTCATTCCAGGTCCGATTCCTGTGATACCTGCGTCGGTGTGCACCTCGGTGTACGAACCGCCTCCGACATCAAAAGACATTTGGCTACCAGGACTCCACGCAGGTTCGATCTTTCCTACATGTTTAACCGTCCGAAGATTGACGATTTTCACATCGGTTACTTTGATGTTGCCGCTCAATTGATTCTCCTCTTGATTAGTCCGAAGCCGGCAAATCATACAACTCTCGTTCGGTGTTTAGGCAGTGTTTTAGGCGTTTTACAAGGCATGATCGACGCGTACACTGCCACACGCACAAGAATCTTGTAGCAGGTCTATGATTTCGTAATTCTGAATCATTCGATGTGTACAACCAGAGGGGACTCATGATGAGTAAGAACACCACAACCGATAAATCTGTAGATGTACTGGTGATCGGCGCCGGAGCTTCTGGTGGAGCGGCAACTGCTTGGCTTGCTGAATCAGGATTCAACGTGAAGTGCTTAGAGCAGGGTTATTGGCAGGACCCATCGAAATACGCATCAGCTTCGAAAGATTACGAATTCGAGATGCTGACCAATTGGGCACCCGACCCCAATAAGCGTCAACGCGACGAGGACTACCCGATCAACGACACGAATTCGCCTGTCACTCCCGTGATGTTCAACGGGGTCGGGGGTAGCACGATTCTGTGGACAGCCCACACTCCACGGTTTCACCCTTCTGACTTTCGTGTAAAAACTCTCGACGGCGTAGCGGATGATTGGCCGATTTCCTATGAGGAACTCGAAGAGTTCTATGACTTAAACGATGAGGTCATGGGTTGTTCGGGTATTAACGGTGACCCCGCAAATCCGCCAAGAAGCCCACGTCAGATGCCTCCGATTCCTTTGGGCAAAGACGGGCGCAAGTTGATCAGCGGATTTGAGAAACTTGGATGGCACTGGTGGCCTTCCGACAGTTATGTGAATACCCAACCTTATGGCGAAGGTCGAGATGCGTGTAATTTCTGCGGTCACAATCATATGGGCTGCTACCAGCGTGCGAAATCAAGCACAGATCTCACATACTGGCCTCGAGCGCTTCGAGGCGGTGCAACCATTGAAACTGGCGCCAGGGTTCGGCGAATTACCACCGACGAATCGGGTCGAGCCACCGGAGCGGACTACATAGATTCCAAAGGTGTTGACCAACATCAAAACGCTCGTGCAGTGATCATGGCAGCTAACGGCATAGGAACGCCTCGATTATTACTGAACTCGACTTCAGACGAACATCCCAACGGACTCGCCAACACAAGCGGTCTAGTCGGTAAAAATTTGATGTTCCACCCTTTTGCGATGATCTCAGGTACGTTCCCAGAAAAGATGGACACATGGCAGGGTCCGCTTGGGAACATCGCTATGAGTCAAGAATTTTACGAAACCGACAAAAGCCGAGGATTCGTCCGCGGATACACATACCAATTCCAAAGAAGCCTCGGACCAGCATGGATCGCAAATGGCGGTTTTAGAAACGCTGTTCCTTGGGGAGAAGGACATCACGAAGAACTCGAAAAACGTCTTGGCAGTTTGATGGCTATTGCGGTGATTGGCGAAGATCTTCCTGAAGAGCACAACACTGTAGATCTTGACCCCGAACTCACAGATTCCGACGGTATTCCAGCGCCAAGACTTAATTACACATTGAGTAAGAACTCTAGAGATCAACTTGATCACGCTATTGTGAACGCAAAAAAGGTATTAGAAGCTGCAGGTGCTTCCGACATTTTTGTTGATCCAATGATGCGTCAATCAGGCTGGCATCTTATGGGCACCGCACGAATGGGCGATGACCCCAGAAGTTCAGTGGTCGATAAATGGGGACAATCCCATGATGTCGATAACCTGTTCATTGTTGATGGCAGTATATTTGTCACAGGGGCGGCAGTAAATCCAACGCCTACGATCCAAGCTTTGGCACTCAGAACCGCTGACTACATCGTTGCAAATCGACAGGATTTTAAGGGCTAATCTAATGATTACAAATTCTGCAAAGACTCAAATTGACGAGCCACTTCTAACAAGCATGCTTGACCGTCTGATTCCACCCGTAGGTGATCTACCGGGCGCAGGACAAATGGGACTAATTGACGAAATCGTGCGATTGTCAGGGCAACAAACTCGATTTCAAGAGATATTCGAAACTGCGGTAAAAACGTTCTACAACAAAAATCAAGATTTCATTTCACAATCTGAATCTCAGCAAGATGAAGCGATCAGACAATTTGAATCGACAAACCAAGATATGTTCGATTCAGTTCTCACAATCAGTTACATCGTCTATTACAAGGATGAACGAGTTCACAAGCGGCTGGGCTGGAGTGGTAAAACACCTCAGCCTGATGGAAATAAAATGGAACCGTGGAATGAATCAGTACTCGATAAAATACGAACGAGAAAGCCGTTTTGGCGACAAGTCGATTAGTTGCGTCTTTCCCTAGTCTTAACGATCAGTGCAAACTACGCCAGCGTTGAGTAATATCTCTGTCGTGTACTAGATGTGACATTTATTAGCAAGGCAATATTTGTGGAACCGGTAATTCGGAACGAACAAGAAAACTCCAATCCTCTTCTAGGCCCTGGAGATGGAGTATCGTCTTACGTAATGCTCTACGTAAAGCATGCTCCCGGTGAATCTAGCCCAGACCACACACATGAGTGGGAGCACCAGGCTTTCATTACTGAAGGCTCTGGAATTCTCGTGTGCGGCGGCAAGGAATATCCCGTCAAGACAGGCGATGCGGTTCTCGTTCCGAGCGGAGTACGTCACCAGTTCATCAATACAGGTGAAGTTCCATTACACAGAGTTACCGTGAATCCGGTTGAATCGGTCGAGCAATAAATCCTGAGATCTGTCGATCTAGGCATGAACTTCTGAAAATGTTAACTCGCCGTGTTCTACTTTGTAGACATGGGTAGCTATCTCTTCGACGATTGCTGGATCATGGCTCGCACAAATAATGGTGCCGTCATAATCAGCAAGAGCACTTATCAACTCTTCTCGTGTAGCAGCATCGAGGTGGTTAGTAGGTTCATCGAGAAGTAAGACATTGTTCGGTTGAACAAGGAATTTAGCGAGAGCGACGCGGCTTTTTTCGCCACCTGACAACATCCGGATCATTTTATACACGTCATCGGATGAGAACAAAAACCGTCCCAAAATTCCACGAAGTGCGCCATCAGGCTGGTCTTGGGCCGATTCACGCACAGATTCCAATACCGTTGAATTAGGGTTAAGTGATTCGTCTTGATGCTGAGCGTAATATCCACGATTTGCGCGGTCTGCCCATTTTATGTCACCTTCAGTCGGCGTAACTTCACCCGCAAGAATACGAAGTAGCGTGCTCTTGCCTCCACCATTGTGACCAATAAGAGCGATCTTCTGGCCCCGTTCAACATTTATCGATACGTCCAGAAGAGCAGGAGAATCCTCCCAGTCGTGCGATATGGCTTTCGCTTCAAGAACAAGCCGTTCAACTCTGCCGGACGATTTGATTTGAAACTTGGTCGACTTGGAACCGGTCATACGATCGACCCTATCCAATTTGTCTAGCGCTTTGATACGACTCTGTACCTGTTTCGCTTTAGTCGCTTTAGAACGGAACCGATCTATAAATTGTTCTTGTCGAGCGATTTCTCGTTCTTGACGATTTGCCTGAACATCAAGTTGTTGCGCCCTAGTGATCTTGCCTCGTTGATATTCGGAAAAACTTCCAGGGTACGACTGCACTCGACCATGCTCAACGTCAAGAATTCGAGTCGCTACCTTTTCGAGGAATGCTTGATCATGCGTGACCATTAACACCGCACCTGGATAGCCGGCCAGCTCGTCTGCTAACCAATCCTTTGACACTTGATCTAGGTGGTTTGTAGGTTCATCAAGAAGAAGATGGGATTCACGACGAATCAGAATTTTCGCAAGTGATATCCGCATTCTCCAACCACCAGAAAAATCGCCACAAGGTTTATCGACATCTCTTGTCGAAAATCCTAACCCACTCGTAACTCTGGCAATCGTTGAGTCGACACCGTTTCCACCGAGTACTCGGAACCGATCATGTGCCATATCTAATTCGGCAACTAATTCCTCGGCATCTCCCTCTTCGATGGAAAGAGATATCTCAATCTCAGAAATCCGATGTCTTAACGTGTTTACCTCAGGCAGTGCGGTCCACATCTCCTCACCGAGTGAACGGTCGAGTGAGACATCAGATTCCTGATGCAGATATGCAAGTTCGCCCTCTGAGACGTTTACTTGTCCCCCACTGGAAGGTTCATCCCCGGCGATAATTTTGAGGAGAGTTGTTTTCCCTGCGCCATTTGCGCCAACTATTCCAACCTTCTCGTGTGATGAGACAGTAAATGAAACGGTCGAGAGCAAGTCTCTACCACCGAAGTTTTTGGTCAGATTATCTACGACGATCATGTATGCGGCGGGATCCGAAAGAGAAAGATGGTTGGAGCAACTGAAATAAGTGTCTCAAATCAAACCGCATGTTTGTTAACGTTCTTAATCGAACAATTCGACGTATTAACAAGAAAGACCGGGTTGCCCCGGCCTTTTTTGTGACATTCAATTATCTAAACTGAGCTAGTAGCTCGACTTTGCTCCGCGGCGTCCAGATTCAGCCCATGCTTCAGCCAGCGTTTCAACAGTGACATTGCCTGACTGTGCAACGCTAATTACAGCGTCTTCCTGATTAGCCAGTGCTTCAGCGGCAGCCGGAAGGCGTTCAGCAGCATCGATTGGAATCATGATAGCCCCGTGCAGGTCAGCGGCAATCAAATCGCCTGGCTGAACGTATACTCCGCCAACATCAACAGGCACGTTGTATGCGACGCCGTGAACATATCCATGTGATACGAGCACTTCTTTCGCCCAGAACGGGAAGCCCATCTCTTCAGCTTCTTTCAGATCACGTACTCCGCCATCGGTTACAACTCCTACACAATCGAGACCAAGAGCAATGTTGCCCTGAATCTCACCCCAGTAAGAGCCGATCGTTGCAGGGTAATCGAGATCATGGAACACGATCATTCGAGGCGACGGAATATCTAAAATTGCCTCGTAGTAGTCAGATCGCTCGAGAGCTCGTAGGGATTTGTGCCGAGCCGAGATTACCCCAGTAACGGCATATCCAACGTATGTCTCAGATACAGGAGACTGCGACTTTATTTCCGGTCGCATAAAACCTTCAGTACGAGGCATGATGTCCATCAGTTCAAGCGCATTGGCGATGGTCGGTGTATCAATCTTCCTAAGCTGAGCGAGCAGCTCTTCAGACAGTGGGCCAGTCGTGGCACCCATAGTCGGGCTCCCTTGGAGTATTCACAGGTAAAAGAACAAGCGGTTTTGTTACGGCAAGCATAATACGCTCTATCCAGATCACCGGCACACCTAAGTAGTAGATTTCCGAACAACAAAACATTCAGTTGAATCAACTGAATGTTTATATTTACGATATTTTTCTACTAAAGAACCGACGTTCCAGTCGAAACCACGACTAAGATTTGTACCCTCCTATATATCTTTCGTGTTGAGATCTAAACGTTGAGCCCCCATAGTCTGCGGTATTTTTCGTTGACCTGATTTAGCTACATCACGTTCTCACCTACCTTGAGCCTGTTTAACCCATCCTAAGATTGAAGATACCGCTTTCGGGCCCGATCTGCGGAAATAGATTTTCAATTAAGCATTAGGGCGTTACTCCAGCTTGATGGGGATTGTTCGTTCTTCTCTTTTTTATAATCTTCTCTTGTTTACAAGGCTTGCCGTTAAGTAACGTCACTCGTTATGAATATCGCTAATCCGATACTCCGTATGCGTGGTGTTCTTGAGTTCGACTTGGTATGCCTTTACAAAGAATTCAACCATTAGTCAGTTCAACTACAACATTTCAAGACTCCTCACTGCTACTCATCACACCAGAGTTCGATACAAATTCCCTACAGAAACTTTTGTAGTCCTTCACGAATAGGACTAGAATCTGCACGCCTCGAACAATAAAGATTCGTGGTCAAAATCGATCCTAGTCCAAACAACGTCGGCGTATATACGGAGATTATTGAATGAACGGAACAGAATTCATCGCCCAGATACTCAAGCAAGAGGGCGTTAGCGAAATGACATGTTTCCCGAGCAACGCACTCATCGAGGAAGCATCGAAGCAAGGTATTCGTCCCGTAATGTTCCGCCATGAACGCGGCGCCATCATGGCTGCCGATGGATACAGCCGAATGAACAACGGTAATAAGTTTGGTGTTGTCGCAATGCAGCACGCAGCCGGTGCAGAAAACTCTATGGGTGGCCTATCCCAAGCATTTGGTGACAATGTCCCAATTTTGGTACTCCCA
Source organism: Dehalococcoidia bacterium (assembly GCA_026421185.1). Classification (GTDB taxonomy): domain Bacteria; phylum Chloroflexota; class Dehalococcoidia; order Lucifugimonadales; family Lucifugimonadaceae; genus Lucifugimonas. Next base: position 52,827 of record JAPKCH010000005.1, read on the forward strand.
GGCGGATACCCAATCGAACAACGACACGTACGTCCAAACTTTTCAGCAGTTGAGAACTGGAAGGGTGTAACAAAGTCTGTTGAGTCGATCGATACGCCTTCACAGATCAAAGATGTGATGCGACGTGCGTTCCAGGCTCTGAGGAACGGTGTTGGCGGCCCTGTAGTAGTAGAGATGACTCTAGATGTTTGCGCAATGGAAGTTCCAGCAGACGCACTAAACTATCAGTCACCTTCAGTAAGTAAGTCGGTTCCTTCTAAGACAGACATTCAAGACGCCGTGAAGGCACTATTAGCTGCAGATCGGCCAATGATCTGGGCTGGTGCTGGTGTTCTTATGGCACAGGCATCTCCAGAACTTGCCGAATTCGCTGCGCTAACAGATATTCCGGTGTTCACCACAATGGAAGGAAAGTCTGGGTACGACGAACGACTTCCTCTTTCTCTTGGAGCTGGTAGTGGTGCAACTACTGGGCCAGCATTCGAATGGATTAATGAAAGTGACGTAGTTATCGGAATTGGCACTAGCCTTTCACTGAACAGCTACACACGTAAGGTTCCAGTTGGCAAGAAATCTATAATTCACAACACGATCAGTAACGAAGACATCAACAAGGGGACTCCTTCTGACATCGGGCTTGTTGGCGATGCAAAACTAACTCTTGCTGCACTAATTGACGAAGTTAAGGCACAGATTGGTGAAGGCGGACGTGATACCGGCGTCGCAGCACAGATCGCAGCTGTTAAAGAGAAATGGATGGCTGAATGGTCGCCAATCCTCAACTCTAATGAGGCTCCTCTTAATCCTTACCGTGTCATTAACGAGATAAACAAGAACGTCGATCACGAGAACAGCGTGGTAACGCACGATGCTGGTGGTCCTCGTGATTGCATGGTGCCGTTCTACACAGCCACAACGCCTAACAGCTACATTGGATGGGGTAAGACGACTCACCTCGGATTCGGCATTCCCCTGATGATTGGCGCAAAGCTTGCTGACCCAAGTAAGTTCTGCCTCAATTACATGGGTGACGGTGCATGGGGGATGTCAGGTACGGATACCGCTGCTGCTGCACGAATGGGTCTGCCTATCACCACAGTTCTATTGAACAACGGTGGAATGGCTACATACCCAGGTGCATTCCCTACAGCTCGAGAGAACTACGACGTTTCTTTTATGGAAGGTGATTATGCGAAGATCACTGAAGGTATGGGAGGGGTAGGTATTCCGGTTTCTCAGCCAGAAGAACTCGGTCCAGCCATTCTCAAGGCTCGACAGTTAAATGATGACGGCAAGACTGTATTGATTGACGTGAAATCGAACTACGAGTCACGCAAGTCGTTCTTTGGCAGGTAACCCAGGTTAAATACTCAGATCAAGCCCGCATACACTTTCGTATTTGACTAAACGTCGAATCAACCAGTCACCCTCATAAGGCCTGCTAACTAAGCAACACCGCCTGAGTGCTTTCACTCCGGCGGTGTTTTTCTTAAAGCCCATATCCTGAGACTAAAAACAAGGAATTTTCGACGAGTGTTTTCTAGTTATAAGCCAATAATCAGACCATCACGCAGGGCGAGATTCTCGCCTGACGACGTCTGACAATCTGGTAGTCAAGAGCACTAGGTTCGTCATAGAACTAACTCCACAGTTCGGTGCGTCCCTGATTTTTCAGTGTGCGTTTCCGCCAAGTTTTAGAAAAAAAATTACCTGAATTACAAAAAACAGGTTAGTTCCCACATCAACCCAACGTCCGATACGATTTGGCCCAAATTATCGCGACGGGACAGCGGACTAGCCGTAAACCTCACTTATGGAATCATGAGGTCACGATATCGATCGGGATTCGATCAAGAAGAATTTCTAGACCCTGATGTTCCCAATAAATTCACCATAAAACTCAACCCAGTGGGGATCGAAATTCAACCAGGTCAACGTTTGCGTCTCGATGTATCGAGTTCAGAATTTTCAAACTTCGATCGAAATCATAATACTGGCAAAGATTTCTGGTCTGACACGGAACTCAAGATTGCAAAGCAGACCGTTTTCCACAATACAGAAATGCCGTCTCGGCTGCTTATGCCGTTGATTTCTAAGAAATATGATTAGGGTTGCTAGGTACTACTCGCTGGTAAACCCGTCAAATAGTCAGCATTATCCGCAATGTCGTCGAATGACGTGTAGTTTGTCTCCCAAAGTTGTGAGTACAACCCAGTCGATCTAACTAGTTCATCGTGGGTGCCTTTTTCAACAATCTCGCCGTCTCTAACCACGATGATTTGATTTGAGTTCCTGATCGTGGACAAACGGTGTGCAATAACCAGTGCAGTTCTGCCTTCGAGCAATTTTTTCAAGGCATCTTGAATAATTCGTTCGGTGTAACTATCGATATTTGCCGTTGCTTCATCGAGCACCAATATTTTAGGATCAGCTACCAACGCCCTAGCGAAACTCAGGAGTTGCCTCTGGCCAACTGACAAATTTGAACCACGCTGCTCCAAGGTCGTGTCATAGCCGTTTTTGAGTCGCATTACAAACTCGTGAGCACCAATGATTTTGCAAGCGCCGACTACCTCTTCACGTGTTGAGTGCAGCGTGTTGTAACGAATGTTTTCCAGAACGGTTTTTGAGAACAAAAAAGGTTCTTGTAAAACCATACCCATCACATCACCGATAGATTCTTGAGTGACATCTCTAATATCTTGACCATCGATCGAGATAGCCCCTTCCTGAACATCGTAGAAGCGATGAGCAAGAGCTGTAATTGAGGTTTTGCCTGATCCAGTAGGACCAACAAGTGCGATTGTTTGCCCAGGCTCAGCGACGAAACTTATATTCCTGAGAATAGGTCTCTCAGGGTTATATCCGAACGTGACATTTTTGAATTCGACACGCCCTCTTACATCGGTAATCGGTTTAGCATCTGGCTTGTCACTAATCTCTAGGGGAATATCCAACAGTTCGAAAATTCTATGGCCTGATGCTACTGCACGTTGCAGTAGAGCGTAATGCATAGTCAAAGTACGAATTGGCTCGAAGAATCGCTGGACGTATAGCAAGAACGCAACCATCGTTCCAATTTCGATCGACTCGCTTATAACACGACCTCCACCAACTATAAGAACGATAGCCAGCGCTACTCCCGTCATCAATTCCACGGTAGGCATCAGCACTCCACCGAGTCGTGAAGCTTTTACAGCTGACCAGAAGTACGTCCGGACTTTGCCGTCCATAATTCCATGATTTTCTTTTTGCCTATTCAGTGCCTGAACTACTCGTATACCGCTTACGTTCTGATCAAGGTATACACCTACAACAGATGAGTTTCTTCGCATTCTCAGAAAAGCGCGACGGGCAATTGGTTGCCAAATTATTCGAATCAGAAAAAGTGCAGGAACGATGGCGAGAGTGACGATTGCAAGTTGGAAATCCAGCACCAGAAGAATCACGATGATCCCTACCAGTGTTAATACATCGCCGATAATTTCAATCGACGATTCCAGCATTTCCTGCAAAGCCCCAACGTCACCGAACATACGAGACATTAAGGCACCAATCGGTGTTTTATCAGAAAATGACAGAGCTAATCTTTGAAGTTGCAGGAACATATCTGCACGTATGTCGTACAAAACGGTCAACGCTACTCGGGTTATCAGCACGCTTTGTAAGAAGGCGGTAAACCAATAAATACCAGCTACTCCCACGAGAGAAATAGCAATTATTGAAAGAAGGCTCGAGTCTCCCTTTCGAATTGCACTGTCAATACCAAATTTAACCAATAGAGGTATCGACAGGTTCGCTAATGTGAAACCGATTACGGCTAGCGTCGCGGTAAACATCGCTTTCTTGTACGGACGAGAGTAATAGAAGAAACGTTTGAATACGGTGCTATCAAGCTGAGCAAACATCTCTTCATCTGACTCGTGCAGCTGGGAGTGTTTTTCTTCAGCATTAGCAGGGCGTTTTCTTTTTGGCTCCTGTGTAGGAGGCGAAGTGTTTGAGGTGCTAGTCATAGTTACTCAGCAACTTCTACCCCACGACCGCTTTGAAGGTCCCATAACTGCTTGTAGTGTCCACCCAAAGCGAGCAACTCGTTATGGGAACCACGTTCTATCGTTTTACCGCTATCTAACACTAGAATTTCGTCCGTATGCTGAAGCGAGCCAAGACGATGAGCAATAATAATCGTGGTTTGTCCTTTCGTAAGTTCTTTAAGAGCTTGTCGAATTCTGGCATCGGTACCTGCGTCTACTGACGAAGTTGAATCATCCAACACCAATATAGGAGAATCCGTCAAAAGGGTCCTTGCTATGGCAACCCGTTGGCGTTGACCGCCGGATAATCCGACTCCACGTTCTCCAAGTTCAGTTTCATACCCTTCAGGCAAGCTTTCGATGAAATCGTGTATTTGTGCGATTTGTGCTGCTGCCATAACTTTTTCGTCTGAGGCAGTGACATCGCCATAACGGATGTTGTCTCGAATAGACCCGTCAAATAAGAATGGATCTTGTTCTACAAGTCCTATCGCTTGACGGATAGACAAAATGGTTGCCGATCGTAGGTCGGTGCCATCGATAGTAATATTCCCAAATGTAGGGTCGTAAAAACGAGGGATTAAATTGGTAATCGAACTCTTGCCGCTTCCGGGAGCACCAACAATTCCGATGGTGTGGTCTTTTCGAGCCTCAAAGCTGATTCCCGATAAAATGGGAGCGTCACCATAGCTGAAAGAAACATCATCGAACCGAAGCACTCCTTCGGTCACGTTTAGCGGTTCAGCCACGGATTGGTCGACTATTTCAGACCGGATATCGAGAACCTCGAATATCCTACCTCCAGCCGAAGAAGCACGAGCAGTCGAGTTGATGATCATAATGATCATTCTGACTGGGAAACGTAAAAGAGCCAGATAGAAAAAGAATTGAGTCAGTTCACCTTCTGATAACTCACCACTAATAACCTTTTCGCCGCCTACCCAGAGCACAATTGCCCAAGCTACAAGAAAAGCGAATGAAATTGCGCCTCCTCCGCGTGCATGCGTCTTCGCTGCGCTCATTCGTAGATCAACTACTTCACGCGCGGTAACATCGAACTTAGTTTGTTCGTACTTCTGGGCTGAAAATGCTCTGACAACTCTGATACCGGCAAGGTTTTCTTGCATGGTCGTCGTCAAATCGCCCAGTGCGTCTTGAATTTTCATCCATGTAGTACGTAATTGGAGACGTAGGCGTGCGCTTCGATAGACCATAAAGGGCACAAAGCTCAAACTAAGTAACGCAAGTTGCCCATCGATTTGGGCCATAAATATCCCGGCTGCCACCAGTACAACCACCACACGAACAATCTGTACGAGTCCTGATTGAACGAACATCCGGACACCTTCGATATCCGATAAGCCACGAGACATTAGCTGCCCTGTGTGTACTCGGTCATGAAAGCTGAAACTTAGGACTTGTAGTTTGTCGAAATACAACATTCTTAGTTGGTTCGATACGCGTTGGCTAAGTGTTTCACCGAGGAACATTTGGGCGAAACCAGTCGTTCCACGTAATACTGAAACCAAGATCACGAGTAGTGCTGTGTTCAGGAGCAACGATTCGACATCGCCTCTATTCGTAGAGTCTCCTTTGATCAGAAGTAGTGCTTCGTCCACACCTTGACCGAGCAATCGCGGGATAAACAGCGATACCACTGCAGTGGTTGCAGCGAAAATCGTGGCGGCTGCAAGATGCCAACGATAAATGAATGTGAGCTTTGTTATTCGCCAGAGAACATCAGAGCCAGTAGGCCCTGATTCGGTGATACGGGCTCGCACACTACGTTGCTGCCGCTCAGATTGACCGGAGGGTTTTGTCGAAGAGGGATTCGTTAGGGACTTCCTAGCGTTCTCTCACATCGTTTTAAGACGGTGTCAGATTAACGCGATCTAAAATGGAAACAGGTAGGAGCGGGGGAGAGTATACGCCCAAAATTTGATACTTGACTATGGGTTTCAGAATGAACTAATTGTGCCGATGACATGTGCTCAGGCGGCTGAATTGAGTATACAAACGAGGCTGGGGATTTCAAATCCGACTCGTGTATCTTTACCCAGGGTCAGATACTAGAGCGTACTTTCACTACATAGACGCCAGAACGAAGCATCCTATAAGCGTAGCGTCATATGTTGAACGATGAGGTATTCTGACGCAAATACCACCTAAGATTCACGCACACTTTTTCGGTCCTTAACGATAGCCAAAGGGGAAGAACTGGGAGATAGCTGCTGCACCTGTTGATCATCTTGAACCTCGAAAGCTCGTGGAAGTAATTCGCAGATAAAACTAGGACTGGAAACGGTCGATATTAAGTAACTCGATATTGTGTCGAGTTTTTCCATTGATAGAGAGATCGCCAAGTATTTCACCCACTACGCTTGCGAACTTGAATCCGTGCCCGGAGAACCCAGCGGCTACCGCAACTTGTGGGTAGCCTGGGACGGTATCGATAATGAAGTGTTCATCTGGGGTGTTCGTGAATAAACAAGTCTTCAACGTCATGATCGTACCGTTCGCTTTTGGGAAATAACGCGCTGATGCGGCCCTCAACACATCTTCATCTTCTTGCGTAACGTTTCTTTCGACGTGATCAGGATCAGCAACTTCTTCTAAGTGGTGATAGCGACCAATCTTAAACCCGGGTATTCCGAATACTGGAAATCCGTAGTATCTGCCTTCCTCAAAAAAAGCACTAAATACAGGGAAGACTTCAGGCGTGAACAAAGACGGCTCTTCAGGTTGTAACCATGCGAGAACCTGCCGTTCAGGAACGGCCAGTTCTTCGAGTGAAGGCAACATACCTGCAGTCCATGCTCCAGCAGTGATCACAAGTCGGTCAGCGGTATATTCGGATCTGTCTGTAAACACACGAACACCATCGGCCTCCGGTTCCCAGTTCAATACCGTTTCTCTAGCTTGGATCGTGGCGCCTTCGGTAACAGCAGCATTCACATAAGCAACAATTGCTCGCTCTGAGAGAACAAATCCGCCATCTTGTTGATACAAGCCCATGTGGCCCGGTGGCATTTCATATCCCGGAAAACGTTCGTTTATCTGCCGATAATTCAAAATTTCATGAGGAATGTCATGTTCTAAGCAAGACTGCAGTGAGCCTTCGAATAGTTCATGACCTGAAGGAGCAGTGTCGATCGATCCGGTTTTGTATAGGAGTTGTTCTTTGGCGATCGTTTCGATTTCTGACCACATCTCGTACGCCCGACGAAGCAAAGGTACATATGAAGAATCTTCGTAATAAGCCAATCGAATGATTCGATTCACTCCGTGAGATGAGCCTTCGGAATGCGGTACATCAAACTTTTCAATTCCGAGTACTTTTTGCCCGCGTTTAGCCAAGTTATAAACAGCTGAACTTCCCATACCACCTACACCGACAACTATGGAATCAAAATGTTTTACCACCAACAAATCTCCTGAAGAGTAAATAGTTCCGAACTATATGTAGATTATTGCCTATCCGAACTTAGCAGAGTAACGGCTAAATCTGTGCGTGTACCAACACAGGGCAATAGTAGAGTTCCGAATTGTTGTCTCCATAGAATATCGAATGTGTTCTGCATTCTAGGATTTTCGAAATACATGACCCAATCTGCAGTTGAAAATAATCCCACAGAAACTAAGAAGCCAAATATCGTGCTGATAATGGCGGATGATCTTGGATGGTCCGACTTAGGTTGTTACGGATCGGAAATCAGAACACCGAATCTGGACAAACTGGCGGATAAAGGCGTTCGATTCACGCAAATGTATAACTCTGCCCGATGCTGTCCGTCACGGGCGGCTTTGTTGACAGGATTAAATCCGCAGCAGGCCGGTATTGGGCACATGATCAACAATCTTGGAGTACCGGCTTACCAAGGTTATTTGAACGACAATTGTGTAACTATCGCCGAGGTTCTAAAGACGTCCGGGTACAGAACTTTGATGGCTGGCAAATGGCATGTGGGAGGTGAACAAGGAAACCTGCCAGACGGGTGGCATCCTGACATGCTTGGATATCCATCACCGAAAGGTCGAGGATTCGACCGGTTCTATGGGATTCTCTCCGGTGGAGGCAGTTACTACAATCCCAACATGTTGATGGACGATTTGACTCGAATCAGTATTGATACCACTGATTACCATTTCACCGATGAGATAGCGTCTAAGGCAACTCAGTTTGTCGACGATGCAGTACACCGTGACGAACCGTTCTTTTTGTACATGGCCTTCACTGCTCCACATTGGCCTCTTCATGCGTGGCCAGAAGATATCGAAAAGTATCGTGGAAAGTACATGAAAGGGTGGGATGAGACTCGAATGAACCGCCACGAGACCCAACGAGGACTGGGTGTGGTGGATGCCAATTGGAAACTCTCTCCGCGCGATTCAGGTGTACTGCCATGGGACGATGCCCCTGACCAAGAGTGGAGAGACTTGCAGATGGCTGTGTACTCCGCACAGGTAGAGCAGGTCGACCGTGGTATTGGTCAACTAATGGAAAAACTAGAAGAGACCGGAGAAGTCGACAACACGATAGTTGTTTTCCTTGCGGATAACGGCGGCTGTGCAGAATTCTTAGCTGAGGACTCACCAGTTCCGGATCCATCTCGATACAACTACCCTACTGTCGATGGTCGAGTAGTTCGAACAGGGAACTCTCCATCGATCGATCCAGGACCCGCTGACACGTTTGCAAGTGTTGATATCGCGTGGGCGAACGTGAACAACACTCCATTTCGATTGTTCAAGCACTACACGCACGAAGGTGGGATTTCGACGCCATTCATAATCAGTTGGCCAGATGGCGTCACTGACAAAGGCTCGATTTTCAATAACCCTGCCCACATTATTGATATCAATGCAACTCTGTTGGATATCGCAGGTGCGCAGTATCCAACTACGTTCAAAGGAAATGACATCAAACCTCAAGAAGGTGAATCATTTGCGGACGTATTAAAGGGCAATAACTGGGAGAGAGACAAACCCATTGCTTGGGAACATGAAGGCAATCGTGCTGTAAGGATGGGCGACTGGAAATTGGTCAGCGAGATAGGTGATCCTTCGGATCCTGATTCAAAAGCGGATTGGGAGCTGTACAACATTCGAGACGATCGTACGGAACTCAATGACTTAGTCGACAGTGAACGTGGGCGTTCACAGGCGATGATTCGGTTCTATAACGAATGGGCAGAACGTTGTGAGGTTGAGAATTGGGAGAATCCGGGATTCTTACTTCGTCCTAAACTCCCAACAATCACTCGGCACAATCATGGCGGTGGGCCAGTGATCGCTGCCCGATTGGGACCACGAAGAGAATTGCCTACTCCATAACTACATCTTCCGAATTCTCGTATTCATGGAGGTATCACTGGATAGCGTCAACAAACATGATTCCAATCCATTTACGAAAGATAAGTCGAAGCTTCTTTTATTCGAGATACACCCACAGTAACCCGAAACTAAACTTACGACTAATCGAGAACTTGGTCTTCAAACGGATTGCAATCAATGCACTATAAAACGATTTTTGAACTCGCACCTCTTATCGAATCAGGACAACTTTCGCCGGTTGAACTCACTCGGTCGCAACTTGTCCGGATCGATAATATCGACGGTCACCTCAAGGCGTACGCAACAGTCACCGCTGATCTAGCCATAGAACAAGCGAAGATTGCAGAACAAGAAATAGCTGATGGTAATTACCGTGGAAAACTTCACGGAATACCAATCGCTGTCAAAGATCTGTGCAATACCGCAGGGATCAAAACGATGGGAGGGTCTGCGGTTTTCGCTGATAATGTGCCTGATCACGACGCCACAGTAGTCACGAAACTCCGAGAAGCTGGAGCCGTATCTCTGGGCAAGCTTAATATGACCGAAGGGGCTATGAGTGGCTACAACCCTAAATTACAGATCCCTGAAAACCCATGGCGGAAATCGCATTGGGCTGGTTCGTCATCTAGCGGATCGGGCTCGGCTACAGCTGCAGGACTGGCCTATGGAACTCTTGGTAGTGACACCGGTGGCTCGATTCGACACCCGGCAGCTGTATGCGGAACAGTAGGTCTCAAACCGACTTGGGGTCGGGTATCTCGATTTGGCGTGATGGACTTAGCTCAATCTCTTGATCATGTCGGACCTCTTACGCGCTCGTCCACTGATGCAGGAATAGTCCTTCAAGCGATATCTGGCTTAGACCCTAGTGATCCGACAACCCTGACACATGAAGTTCCCGACATGCTTTCAGCGATTGCCAAAGGCGTGAAAGGTTTGAAAATCGGATGGGACGAAGACTATTCGACTGTTGGCATGGAACCTTCGTTCGCTAAAGCCGTCGCAGATGGCGTGAAAGTAATGGAATCCCTCGGGGCAGAAATTGTTCCGGTGAAGATGCCAGAGATTATGCGAGAAGCGATGGCAGCATGGCCGATCATTTGCTCAAGCGAAGCAGCGGCGGCTCATGCTGACACTTACCCCTCACGAGCAAATGAATACGGTCCTTTCTTGCGGGAATGGCTTGAAAACGGGAATGCTCACACTGCAACTGATTACGCTAATGCGCACAGTTTGCGTTTGGCAATGAACGGGGGACTAAGGATCACGATGCGAGATATCGACGTTCTTACGGGACCATCCACAGCCAAAGCATCATACCCAGTTACGTCTGACAGTTTGTATGGTCCGATTCCATCGGACCGAGATCCGTGGGACAGTCGATTCACGGTACCCTTCGATTTCTCCGGCCTACCGACAATTTCCTTGCCTTGTGGTCTCGACAACAATGGCATGCCAGTTTCACTGCAATTCTCCGGCCACCATCTTTCAGAACCAATGCTAGTCGGTGCAGGGCATGCTTTTGAACAAGCTACTGACTTCCACAATCTACATCCTCCCGTTTAGGACTAACCATGAGCAATCGATTTGAAGGCAAAGTAGCTCTAGTCGTTGGCGGGGCAAACGCCGATGAGAGTCAACTACTCGGGTTTGCTGGATTAGCAGGTCTCGAAATCGCTAGGCAAGGCGGAAAATTAGTTGTCGGAGATATCGACGACGAAGCTGGAAACCGCTCAGTAAACAAAATGAAAGATGAGGGACTTACAGCCGATTACGTCCACATGGATGTAACTTCCGATTCGGATTGGGTGAACGCTGTCGAGATAACGGTGAGCAATCACGGGCGTCTTGATATCTTGATCATGGCAGCCGGGATTCCTGATAGCGGCGAGACAATCGAAACGACCGATGTCGATAAGTGGCGCCGCGTAATGGATGTCACGAATTTAGGCATGTTTCTAGGCACCCGCGCTGTAGTAGACCCAATGCGAAAAAGTGGTGGTGGGTCGATCGTGCTGATTTCCTCGATGATGGCAAAAGTAGTCAGGGATGGAGCCAACGCCTATGCCACTTCTCGGGCAGGTATGACTCACTTTGCTCGTTCAGCAGCAGTCCAATACGGCTCCGACAACATACGAGTAAACACAGTGTTACCGGGATGGACCTTTACACCCTTCACAGCCAACGCATTTGACGAAGAGTGGGCAGAACGACTCGCAAAACGAGTGCCGCTGGGTCGGGTAGCTGATGCTTCCGACATCGCTGGTCCGATATTGTTTCTAGCCTCCGATGAAGCCAAGTACGTAACAGGCAGCGAACTACTGGCAGATGGCGGAGTAACCGGCTGGATTGGGCCGATGGACTAGAGCGTTCGAGCTCTAAACGAAAGGCCGCACAAAATAATGACTCAAATCATTAGATTCCTGAATATAAAAAACCTCGTTGGCGCATTAAAAAACTCCCTTGATGGGCTTCTGCATGGTTTGAAGTCGGAACGAGCATTTCAGCAAGAAGTCATTCTTCTAGTAGTTGGTTCGATCACAGCATTTTTATTAACTGATACAGGCCTAGAACGTGCCGTATTAATTGGATCGATTGCGATGGTTTTGATCGTAGAATTACTGAATTCAGCGATCGAAGCTACTGTCGATAGAATTGGGTCTGAAATACACCCACTCTCTAAAAACGCCAAAGACTTAGGTTCTGCGGCAGTACTCATTTCATTGCTTACCGCCGTTGTTTTGTGGCTGATAATCCTCGTCTAATTCCACGATCAGCGAATTGACAACCAAAAAATATTTACGGAGTTCGTCTATTGTCTAAAAAGCTAAACCTGCTTGTAACTGGCCTAAATGGAGTGGTTGGTAAAGCACTCCGCCCAGCCCTTGAAGAGCGCTACACAATCAGTGCTTTGTCTCGGAGTGGCGTAGACGGGCTACCTGACGAACGCGTTTTCAAGGCGAATATCGCCGACATTGAATCAATCCGACCAGCATTCGAAGGAATTGATGTCGTTCTTAATTTGGCAGCCGATGGCGGTCTTGGCAGTGAAGACGGAATGAATGCAGGCTGGGATTCGATGCTTAAGAACAACATAATCGGGGCCTACAACGTACTTGAGATTGCTAATCAGGCTGGCGTTTCTAGAGTGATTTTGGCAAGTTCCGGTGCGACATCAAATGGTTACGAATTACAACAGCCATATAAAACACTGGTATCCACGGAGGACCTAGAACTTCCACATTCTTGGGATATGGTCAACGAATTTTCCGAACCCAAGCCAATCAGTCTTTACGGCGTAACGAAACTGTTTGGCGAAGATATTGGGAGGTATTACTCACTTACTACTCCCCTATCGGTAATAAATCTCCGAATCAGCAGTTGCGGCCCAATCGATGAGGCTGGTCCGGGGCGAGGTCAGGCGAACTGGTCGAGTCATCGTGATCTACAGCAGTTGACGGTGAAGATCATCGAAGCTCCGCCCGATCTGAAATTCGACATTTTCTGGGCTACATCCGACAACAGAAAATTGTTTCGTGACAACTCACATGCCAAAGATGTGCTCGGTTACGCTCCCCAAGACGGAGTGAGCTAACACGAATTAGTTTGGGCCAACCGAAATGGAAAAGTTTTCTGAAATTAATTCAATGTCACAAATTCTGAATTTCTTTTAAATAATGAAAGGGATTATTTATGTCTGAGGATCGTCGAGGTAAT
>JAPKCH010000006.1 GCA_026421185.1 Dehalococcoidia bacterium
GTCTTCGTCGACTTGCTCGCGCATCCCAGAGTGTTAGTGGCTATCGACACATAAAAGTAAAGAATCTTTCAGATGACGAACGAAATCGATTACAGTCAGTGGTCGGTGAAGGCTTAGACCCGAGCGTAGCTACGCCCCGGCGGTTGGTGTTGTTTCGTCATGGCCTTCGTGGAGGGTGGCGTCGTTATGGGTGAACACACCGAGGTCACGACCTTGATGTACGTGGACTACGAGGTCTTCTCGTTCGATTCCAACGGCGTCGGTGAGGTCTTCGTCGACCATCGACATAAGCTCTTGGATTGATTCTTGAGTTTGAGATTCCGAAACAATCATTGTTCCGTGAACCAAGCCCGGTACGAAATGTAGGTCAAGCCGTCCTACAGGTTTACCGTCTTCCAGAATGGTGTAGCACTCACCTGTGGGTGTGCGGACTTCTCGTTCAAAGTAAAAAGTTGCCATTGTGCTGTTATCTGACCTGCCCCTGACCGCGGACTTTCCACTTGTAAGTGGTAATTTCCTTGAGTCCCATTGGGCCACGAGCATGGAGTTTGTTGGTTGATATTGCAACTTCAGCACCTAGACCAAATTGGGCACCGTCGTTGAAGTAGGTCGATGTGTTTGCAAATACTGCGCCAGAATCTACTTCGTTTAGGAATTGTTCAATAGCTTCGGTGTTTTCCGAAATGATAGCCTCGGAATGTTTCGATCCGAACTCGGCAATGTGTTCCATTGCTTCTTCCATTGAATCCACAATTTTCACTGAAGCGATTAGCGCCAAAAATTCAGTTCCGAAGTCGTCGGACTGTGCAGAAGATACTTTAGCGCCATCGACGACTGCGCCCATGATGCTCATGGCACGGCCATCGACACGAAGTTCGATATCGTGAAGACCAAACTCAAATGCGAGGCTGGGCAAGAATTCTCGAGCGACGCCTTGATGGACCAATATGGTGTCCAGGGCGTTGCAGACAGTTGGGCGTTTTGCTTTGGCGTTTACGACGATCTTGAGAGCGCTATCGAGATTGGCGTCGGCATCGATATATGTGTGGCAAACGCCGACTCCGCCGGTGATGGCTGGCATCTTGGCATTTTGGCCGACAAATTTTACGAGTTCCGCACTTCCACGAGGAATCATAAGATCGATTGAATCGTCCATTTCTAGCATTTCTTTTACGAGTGCTCGATCGGTTGATTCGACAAACTGAACTGCGCCGCGTGGAATACCAACTTCTTCAATAGCGTTTTTCACGATGCCCGCTAGGACGGTGTTAGTGAGGATGCATTCCTTGCCGCCACGAAGAACAACGCCGTTGCCTGATTTGAGGCATAGCGTTGCAATGTCGATCGTGACGTTAGGTCGGCTTTCATAAATCACACCGATCACGCCGAGTGGAACACGTACTTGTTCAAGATTGAGACCGTTTGGGAGGTCTCGTTTTTCAAGAGTCTCCCCAATTGGGTCTTCGAGTGCTGCTATATTTCGAGCAGCATCGGCCATGTCTTTGACACGTGCGTTGTTGAGTGTCATTCGATCCATCATGTGGAAATCGAGACCGTAACGCTTGGCTGTTTCGAGATCTTGTTCGTTCGCTCGGAGTATCGATTTACGGTTTGCTTCTATGGATTCGGCAATTCCGATGAGAGCGGCGTTTTTTACTTCGGTGGAAGTCGCAGCTAGTCGGCGGGCAGCTGTACTCGCTGCTTTGCCTTGCTCTTGAATTGTTGGTGAAGTGAGAGTCATCGTTGATAGTTTAAATATTTTAAGTGACGAGTATGAAATTTCAGCTAAGGCAGCGCTAGATTATTTCGGTGTACTACTTCGGCTCCATAGTAGTGGCCGATAAGGTCAGGCAGTGCTTTTGAATTTGCACCTTTTATTAGTTCGACATCGGTAGATGGGTAGGAAGTTAGTCCCCATCCGATAGTTGTTCCATCGATTTCCGTAACTTCAATGATATCGCCTCGTTTGAACGGGCCGGAAACAGAGACTATGCCAATTGGTAGCAAACTGTTCCCATTGTTCTTGAGTGCGTTCGATGCGCCGGCGTCGACAGCGACGCTGCCGCGGTGTTCGGAACGTCCGGTGAGAATCCAACGTTTTCGGCTTTCACGGCGTGAGACTTCGGATACGAACCGAGTGCCAATTTCAGCACCATTACAGATAGATTCGAGCACATTTTTTATGCGACCCGATGCGATAACCATTGGTATACCGGAATCCATTGAAATGCGTGCTGCTTCGAGTTTGCTCACCATTCCACCACTGCCTTGCAGATCGTGAGGACCACGGGCTGCTTTTTCGATTTTTGAATCGATCTTCGTGACTAATGAAATTAGTTCAGAATTTGGGTCGATATGTGGGTCGGTGGTGTGAAGGCCGTCCATATCGCCTAAAAGAACTAGGAGGTCGGCATCGACGGTGTTTGCGATCATCGCCGAGAGTCGGTCGTTGTCTCCGTAAACTTCTCCCGCTAGTTCTTCCACCGCGACTACGTCGTTCTCGTTCATGATCGGTACAGCGCCGATCGATAGCAAGGCATCGAGGGTGTTGCGTACATTGAGGTAGCGAGAACGACTTTGCAGGTCGCCACGTGAGATGAGTGCTTGCGCTACTTCGACGTTGAGTTCGGAAAATAACTTCTCAAAGGTCATCATTAGCTGAGGTTGGCCGAGCGCTGCTAAGGCTTGTCGATATGCGACAGTGCCCCGTTGAAGCTTGTTTTTACCTGGCGTTCGGGAAAGAGATTCGCGCCCTGCAGCAACCGCCCCAGAACTTACTATCAACACTTCAATGCCAGAGGCTTTCACAGCGGCTATTTGTCGAAATATATTGTCAATAGTTTTAAGGTCGAGCGAATCCTTCCCACCGGTAAGCAGGTTGGTTCCGAGCTTTACAACTATTCGTTTAGGGCGCTTGATTTCCATCTATTGTCGATTGTGGACCAATATGTAGCGTAGTAGCCAAAATATTACTGGTTATTTTGTAACGTAGGCGGCCCTCAGTGCTAGCATGGAACAACACCAAGGTCGTCGAATTTTGTTCGATGGTCCTTTAGTTGAGTTGGAGCGGTGTTGGTTACGGTTCGTAGCCAAGTGAACGCAGGTCATAAAAATGGGTATACGGGAATCTGAATGAGCCTGTCCGGGTTGCTCCCACTGCTTGGCGAAACCGAGCAGTTTACGGCGCTTCTAAATAGCCTCCGTGCTCCAAGAGCACAGGCGGCAGTGATATCACCAGACCCTGCCACCGAATGTACGGTGGCGACACTTTGGCGGGAATCTGACGCGCCTGTTTTCGTTTTGACTCCGAATCCTGAATCGGCTCGACGACTTCACGATCGCCTGTTTACTTGGCTTGGTGACGACGCTCCGGTATTTCATTTTTCCGAATCGGAAGACATACCGTTCGAACGATATGTTCCTGACCGCGGAGCTAGTCACAACCGTCTTCGAGCACTTGCCGCCATGCGTGGTGAAATCAAAGGCGTGAAGCACCCGTTGATCATTTCATCGGTTAACGCTGCTTCTCAGGCGACTCTTGAACGGTCTGTATTTGATTCATCAACTCATACTCTCAGCATCCGTAATCGCATAAAGCTTGAGCCGCTGATTCGTCAGTGGGTCGAGATGGGTTACGTTAATGAACCCACAGTAGAAATTCCCGGAACGTTCTCACGTCGAGGTGGAATTCTAGATATCTTCCCGGTTTCATGTGACAGGCCAATTCGGATTGAGCTGTTTGACGATGAAATTGAGAGCATCAGGCATTTTGATTCAAGAACACAGCGATCTGCGGGCAAGGTTCGTAGCGTAACTATTCCGCCAGCTCTCGAAACATTGCCTCGACTTGCTGATGAAGAGTTGGTGCAAGAACTTCTTGAAAAGATGGATTTGATTGGTACTTCGGAAGAAGCTAAACGCCGAATTCCGTCTGAACTGAGTCATGCACTCGAAGGTGAAGTTCTCGACGAGATTTCGTTCTACGCTGGTTTCTTCAACCTGGGCAACGTTTTTGATTTTTTGCCAGCCGAGAGCTTGATGATCGTATTACGCCCCGGAGCTATCGAGGAGACTGGTCGATCGCAGGATCGCCGTATGGCAACGTTGCGTGAAGCCAAAGAGAAACGTGGCGATGTTCCGATCGGTTTCGCTCAACCTCATATCGAATGGGGATTCATTTCTGATGCGATCGACGCTCGACCTAAACGAGTGAATCTTTCGCCGTGGGGCATAGATTCGGGAGCTCTCCCGAGCGGTTCGATGCCTTTGCCCTTGAAGCTGCCTACTCTGGTAAGTGGCGGGGTTGATACAGTATTGGAAGTTTTTCGTAAGAGAATTCCCGAGAAGAAGCGTACGGTTGTAATTACAAATCATGCACAGCGCTTCCATGAACTGGCTGAAGAAGCTGGTGTCGAAACTAGTTTGGTAAAGACGGTTGAGACTGCTCCCGAACCCGGAGAAATCCACGTTGTAGCGGGGCATTTGCTTTCTGGATTTTCAATTGAAACCGCGGATGGGTCTGAGGTTTCGATTTTGAGTGATGCCGAAGTATTCGGGATTCAAAAAGAACGCCGTCGAGTGCGAAAGCGTCCGATTCGAAAGGGGCCAGCGCTCGAACAATTGAAGCCGGATTCCTACGTGGTTCACGTTGAACACGGCGTGGCTAAATTTATTGGCACGGAGGTGATGGGTGCTGAGGGTCAAGAATATCTTGTTCTTGAGTACGCGGAAGACGACAAGCTTTATGTTCCAACCGAGCACTTGGATCGACTTCAACTTTACCACGGCACGGCCGACGCCTCACCTAAGCTAACTCGCCTTGGTTCACAGGAGTGGAGCAAAGCTCGGGCAAGAGCGAAGAAGGCTACTGAGCAACTTGCTGGTGAGCTGATAGCTCTGTACGCATCTCGTAAGGTTGCGACTGGATTCGCCGCCATTCCAGATACACCGTGGCAAGATTCTTTCGAAGCCAGCTTCCCGTTTGAAGAAACTCCTGATCAGTTGACCACTATCGAGGCAGTGAAGTCCGATATGGAGTCGATCCAGCCGATGGACCGACTGGTTTGTGGTGACGTTGGTTACGGTAAGACTGAAATCGCACTGAGAGCCGCGTTTAAGGCTGTTCAATCGGGGCGCCAGGTTGCAATTCTCGTACCGACAACCGTTCTTGCTCAGCAGCATCTCGTGACGTTTAAAGAGCGGCTTGATCCGTTCCCTGCTTCCGTCGAGATGCTTTCACGGTTCCGAAGTGATAAGCAGTTGAAGCAGACGGTTGCGAATATTGAAAGCGGAAGTGCTGATATCGTGATCGGCACTCATCGGTTGCTGCAAAAAGATGTTCGATTCAAAAATCTTGGACTTGTAATCATCGATGAAGAGCACAAGTTCGGCGTGACGCACAAAGAACGATTGAAGCAGATGCGTACTCAGGTCGACGTGATGACGTTGAGTGCTACGCCGATTCCTCGTACGCTTCACATGTCACTTGCAGGTGTTCGAGATATGAGCACCATTGAAACGCCGCCGGAAGAACGTTTGCCGATCAAGACGTATGTTTCGGAAGAGAGTGACGATCTCACTCGTGAGGCTATCTTGAGAGAACTGGATCGTGGTGGTCAGGTTTTCTATTTGCACAATCGTGTCAAAGACATTGAGCTCGTAGCAAACAAGCTTCAGAAACTTGTTCCCGAAGCCAATGTTCAGATTGGTCACGGACAGATGCCTGAAGACGAACTTGAAAATGTCATGGCAGCGTTTGATCGCCATGAATTCGACGTTCTTCTTTGCACAACGATTATTGAATCGGGAGTCGATCTGCCCAATGCGAACACGCTGATCGTTGATCGAGCAGATATGTTTGGTCTGTCTCAGCTGTATCAGATACGTGGACGAATTGGTCGTGGAGCGAACCGGGCGTATGCCTACCTGATGGTTCCTCGTGCGAAGGCTTTGACCGAACAGGCTGAACAACGTTTGAATACGATTCTCGCAGCGACGGAGCTCGGCGCTGGCTACCAAATTGCCCTACGTGATCTCGAAATTCGAGGCATCGGTAACTTGCTTGGCGCAGAGCAGTCGGGTCAGATTTCAGCCATTGGGTTCGATCTATATACGAAGCTTCTATCCGAAGCTGTTCGAAAGTTGAAAGAATCGGAGAATAACGGTAAGCCGGTTGAACCTGCTCCACCTGAATTCTCAACTGTTCGAGTGGATATCGGAATCGATGCACGCATCCCCGATAGCTACATCGAAGATCTTGGTCAGAGGCTCGAGATTTATCAACGCCTTGCACGTATGCAAAGCTCACAAGAGATTAACGATATTGACGAAGAGATTCGCGATCGATTTGGTCCTATGCCGACTCATGTGAAACTGTTGATGAAATCGACGCACATACGAATTCTGGCGGAAGCTGCCGGTATCGAACTTATCAGTGCTAAAAAATCTCGATCCACTATGACTCTTAAGCAGCCGACTGGTGGGGCGCGAGAGCTTCTTCAGAAGCAGTTGGGCTTGGGCGTTGACGTTGGTCACATGCAGATTCACGTCGATATCGACAGAGATGAGCCTGATTGGATCGAGGAGCTAATGGCTGTTATGGATCAGCTGAAGATGTTCCAAGAGCGAATGATTCAGATAATGGAAATGGCTATGGCTGCGAGTATGAGTGAAGACTCTGGATCGTCACCGATGAGCGCGGCTAACGTTGGCTAGCTAGTATGAATTACGTTGCCATTCCCTATCTGGAGCGGAAATGAACTTTTGCTCAAGTGAATTCGCTGAATATTCGATCTTTGTAGATTCATCTGAACTATTTTTATTATCTAATGGCATGTCATTGGGATAACGCGTACGATCGTACTTCTGCGATTGTTGCAGGAATAATCTCTGTGCTTATGGCGCGTTTTTCGATACTAATATCATTACAAATAGTTCCATTGGTTGAAACACTCAGTGCATGATAGAGAAATGCTGATTTGTTTCAGATGCCGGTACGGAATTTAGGCTGTATCGGGCAACTAAGTGTGATCGGGTAATTCGTGATATGACTGACCAACAGAATAGTTATTTCCAGCAGGTAAAAGCATCTGGGCGTATGTTCGGTTTTTTAGGACTTCTGCTCGGTGTTACAGCTGGTGCTCTGACAGGGGTTGCCGTGAAGGGCTTGATAGGTGACCCGCTTGTAACAGGAAGCGGAGCTGCGGCGTTTTATGGGACGTTCGGTATCAGTTCACTGATGACGATGTTCGTGATGTTGAATTACCTTGCCATGAGCTTGCGTATTTCGAGTGAGAAGCTCGATATTCGTTTGGGCATTAAGGGCTCAGAGGTGGAGATTGCTGACATCAAGGCAGTTCGTATCGCCGATCCGAAGTCGAGAATGACTCGTGCTGTTGCTCAGACAAGGCCCAATATACGCAGCATCGCAAAAATGTGGAGCGTACTAGGTGTGAAGACGGGCATTGAGATTGATATCCAAAATGACGTAGATTCCGGTAAATCCAAAACCGTGACATGGTTTATTGCATCGAATGATCCGGAAAAGTTGAACGAACGACTCAGTTCAGTGGTTTCCGTTACGTGTGAAAGCCCAGAAAAGACTGCGTAGACGGCAGCCGTCTAGTTACAACAGTCGGCGTTTGCTGCCGACTGTGTACTGCTCAGTAGCGATATTTAGCGCCGTTATCTCATCGTTCGACAACTTCCATGTCATGGCTGATGCGTTGTCGACTGCCTGAATTGCAGATTTAGCGCCGGGTATAGGTAATGTGTTCTGCTGAATTAGCCAGTTCAGAGCCACCTGAGAAACCGACACATCGTGAACATCTGAAATATCGTTCATTAGGGCTATCAACGGCGGCAATAGTTTTAGCCTTTTTTGTGCCCATCGCCATCTGCGAAGCAGTGGTGGAGGATTGTCAGTACGGTACTTTCCTGTGAGTAAGCCCTCCGCTAGTGGTCCGTACGAAATCACTGAAATATCTAAATCACGACATGCTCCGAGTACGCCGTTGGATTCGACCATTCGATTCAGCAGGCTGTATCCAACTTGATTTGAGGCCAAAACGACACCTTTTCGATCAAGTAACTCGTGAGCACGTTTAGTTTGGTCGGCGGAAAAATTCGATACGCCTACAGCTTTGATAAGGCCATCTTGAGTGGCGTCGGCTAGTGCTTCGACCCAGTATTCAAAGCTTCGAGGTCGGAATGGGAAGTGAATCTGGTAGAGGTCGATCGTTTCGCAATTGAGTCGCTTCAGGCTGGCTTTCAGAGCACGACGAAATGATGTGCGATGCCATCGCCACGGATAGGGAAAGAATTTTGTGGCGAGTATGGGCCGAGATGAAATCGTATTTGCAGCATCGTTTGAGCTATCACGCAGCATGGCGATGATTCGTTCTGAGCGACCACGTCCGTAAATTTCGGCAGTGTCGAACCAGTTGATTCCGTGTTCAATGCTCGCTGAATAAGCGTGAGCGAGATCTTCATCGGTATACGAACGTCCGTAGCCCCAGTAGAAAGCTCCGCCCCATTGCCATGTGCCTGTGCCAACTAGGCTGACTTTTAGATCGGACCGTCCAAGTTGTACAAGCTTTGAGGGTGCTGATTCTGGCTGGCTAGAGGTTGATTGTTCGGTGCTCACGGTCACAAGGTTACGGACTATCACGTGATTTGGCATTGATACCGGTTGAATACTGGCTTAGTCTTCCGGCAGTTAGTAGCGAATCTAAATTGTGCCCCAACGAACGGCGCAATTCTGCAGTGCCATCGGAGAGCTACGTTGCCATCAGATAAAAAGCGACCCAATATTGTTTTCTTGTTCCCTGATCAATTCAGGGCAGATTTCGCAGGCTTCAACGGTGCGGATTGGTTGCAAACGCCGAATATCGATTCTATTGCCGAGAATGGTGTGAGATACACGAATTCGTTCTCAGCATCGCCGATATGTGTTCCGGCTCGCACGGCTCTGCTGACCGGAATGAACGCGATGCGTAACGGCGTGACCGGAAATTTGCACAATTTGCGTGCCGATTGGAGAGATGCAGGGTTAAGAACTTGGCCAGAAATTCTTGCCGAGAACGGCTACTACACCGCCGGTATCGGAAAGATGCATTTTTATCCGTGGGATGAGCGACGTGGATTCCAGTACCGGGTTATTTGTGAAGATAAGCGCTGGTTGGAAGTTCGCGACGACTACTTTCACTACTTGAAGCGTCACGGCTTGAAGAAGCTGCACGGCAACGAGATGCCGGGTTACCACGAGAACAAGGGAGCCGTTATTCACGACATTCCGTGGGAGCATTCTTGGGACAGGTTCGTGGGTTCCGAGGCTGTGAAATTTATTGGTGACTACGGCGCCGATCAACCGTTTGCGATGATGGTTGGGTTCCCTGGACCTCACTGCCCATACGACCCGGATGAACGTTTCTTGGAAGGCATCGACGAGTCGAAGATTCCAGAGGCTGCGCCTGAAGTGCCGGGGCATACGCCAAAGTTGAGGCAGGGCAATATCGATGGCAATGTTCGTCCATGGAATGGAGTCGATTACACTGAGTTTCCTGATGACATGAAGCACACCGTTCGCAAGCACTATTCTGGATTAGTCCAGCAGATCGATTTTGAAGTCGGTGAAATTCTCGATGCCCTTCGTAAGAAAGGTCTTCTCGAAAAAACCTATGTAGTATTGGCTTCCGATCACGGTGACTACCTTGGTGATCACAACATGATCGGCAAGGCGTCGTTCTACGAATCGGCCATTCGGGTGCCGATGGTTGCGATGGGGCCCGGGATCGAAGCAGGTCAGACGCAAGAAGGATTGGTTGAACTTCGTGATTTGACTGCGACGATGTTGAGCTGGGCAGGGATCGAGCAGCCGGCTTGGTACGACGCACAACCCCTGCCGGGTAACGGAATGCCCGGTAAAGATGGCCGGGAGAATATTTTCGGCCTGCTTGGTGACGGCTGGATGAATTTTGACGGTCGTTACAAGCTACATAAATACCGTACTGGTGAATCGCTATTGTTCGACATGCTGAATGATCATCAGGAGCAGGTAAATCTATTTAAAAATCCTGAATTCGCTGACATTGTGCGTCGGTTAGAAATCGAGCTGACACAGGAACTAATGGCGTCTATCGAAGGATCAATGGATGATCGTTTGGCGCAGAACGGCGATATGTCACAGGATCCGACGTTCGGGTACGAAAGCTGGAACCGACCTTGGCCGAATTCGCCTAGAACTAGCGAGGCGACGTATGAGAAGCCAGCGCGTGGTTAGGTAAAGCATGAGATTTGTGAATTTGAATGCTGGCATACGATTCCACCCTCGCACAGCCCCCCCGATGTGAGAGGGGGACTATTTTAGGAGTAATACATGAGCGAACAAGCACCAGAAACTACCAAAAAGACCAACATTGTTGTGATGATGGTCGATGATTTAGGTTATTCCGATTTGGGCTGCTACGGTGGTGAGATAAGTACTCCTAATATCGATGCACTTGGATATAACGGGCTGAGATTCACGCAAATGTACAACGGTGCTCGATGTTGCCCTTCGCGTGCGGCGTTGCTGACAGGCTTACATCCTCATCAGGCTGGAATAGGTCAATTGAGTGCGGATCTTGGCGTACCGTCGTATCAGGGCTATTTACGTGATGGTTGTGTCACTATCGCAGAGGTGATGAAGACCGCCGGATACCGGACGATGATTTCAGGTAAGTGGCACGTTTCTGGAAGCTGGGACAACCGGGAACGTGACAAGTGGATTCTTGGTGACAAGAAGCACCCGATGCCGAAGCAGCGCGGATTCGACAGGTCGTTTAGCTTGCTGAACGCAGCTGACTCGTTCTGGAACCCGAAGTCTCTGATTATTGAAGACGTACTGGTTGACGTTGAGACCAGTGATTTTCACATGACAGATGCCATTGGTGATCACGCTATTAATCAGATCGAAGAGTCGGTCGAGATGGGCATGCCGTTCTTCCAGTACGTAGCCTTCAACGCTCCGCACTGGCCGCTTCATGCGTGGGAAGAGGACATCGTGAAGTACGAGGGTAAGTACATGGCTGGCTATGACGCCATTCGAACTTCACGCCACGAGCAGCAAAAAGGACTAGGGGTTGTCGATGACAAGTGGGTTATTTCACCTCGAGATACTGATTCGCCTAATTGGGATGACGTTCAGAACAAGGAATACGAAGATATTCGAATGGCGACCTACAGCGCCATGATCGAGCAGGTGGACCGCACTGTGGGTCGAATCGTCACTACGTTGAAGAAATCTGGCGAATTCGACAACACCGTCATCATGTTCTTATCGGACAACGGCGGTTGTGCCGAGCTGTTCCAAGAAGACACCGATTGGCCGGATCCTTCGCAATGGGAGAGCGCCCTGACTCTTGATGGCCAGCCGGTTCGCGTTGGTGACATTCCTGAACTGCGGCCGGGTCCAGATACGACTTTCCAGGCTGTTGAATTACCATGGGCTAACGTTTCAGATGCGCCGTTTAGACTGTTCAAACGTTGGGTTCATGAAGGCGGAATTTCAACTCCATTCATCGTTCATTGGCCTGATGGAATCGAGGGTTCGGATATTCTGAACAATCCGATGCACATCATAGATATTGCGGCGACCTGCTACGACATCTCCGGAGCGCAGTATCCGAAAGAGCATCACGACACTGAGATCACGCCACTCGAAGGCGAAAGTTTCTTGCCGGCTTTGAAGGGCAAGGAACTGAAACGTGATGCTCCTATCACCATCGAACACGAAGGTAATCGTGGTATTCGAGTTGGCGACTGGAAGCTGGTCGCCGAGTGGGGCAAGCCGTGGGAGATGTACAACATCTCAGATGACAGAACTGAGCAGAACAACTTGATCGATGGCGAGAAGGATCGAGCTAAAGGGTTGGAGAAGGCTTATTTCGAGTGGACTGAACGTGCAGAAGTGTTGCCGTGGCCAGTAGACCCAAGAGTGATAGCAAAACGACTAAAAGGCGATCACGCGCACATATCGCAGCATCGAGCGCCACTGAGCGGTGGAATGAAGTAGTCGACTGGCCGGGTTTTATTTAGTCTCTTTTTCATTTCGTATAGTTGGAACCAGCATATACTGTCGGAAATGCTGAGCTTTTAAGGAGTTACCGATATGTCTGTTTGGAACTTTAGACGTGCGAGATATGGAATTTTTATCGCTATGTCAGGGCTGCTCGCAGTTGTCGTTTTGGTCGCCTGTGGTAACAGTGCTGCGGATAAAACTGCAAGCTTCGTTAAGATCAGAACCGCACCTGCCGATTACGCGATAGAGGATCTCAAAATTTTTGGATTGAAAGCTAACAAGCAGTACGACGTTGATGGGCTTCCCGATGGGTTGGACGCTTGGAGAGGTTTTTGGGGGTTAGATCCGTATGAACGGCACGACTACGAGATTCGTTTCTACGCTTCTCACGCGCTTGCAGTTTCAAGCGGCCAGCAGTTAGCGATTGATGCAACTGGTGCAGAGTTTACGGCTAAGCGTGATGAGCAAGTTTGGACCGAGGGCGTTAAAGATCGCTGGCAGGCTAGGGGGGTGACTGACGTTTCGAGTGGTGGTTCACGACAGGCACCAGGGCCGACTTATCAGGATTGGGCTATCGTCGGAAATATGGTGATTCTGTGTGATGGTCTAGATTCTGAGCAAGCGATCATTAGGTGTGCCTCGCTGATCGCTAATTTCCTGCCAGATGAGGGTGCCTAGTCGATATTGGGGTCATTGGTTAGTTCGCTAGATTGCTTTCCGCGTCGTTTGATCTCTGCCCATAATTGGCCATCTCGGCGTGCTGCTATCACGGTTGTCACTGCCACGATCACTACTAGTACTGCCGAAGTTACGCAGTATTGGCAGACTGCTTTGATCACAAAGAATTCGATAGCACTGAGGTATATCGAAGCTAAAACTCCGACGCCCGCGACTCCTGTGACTATTCGTCGAGCGCGCATATCGTCGATCGGTGCTTGAGCGGCATGAAGTGCGCCGAGCATGATGATCGAATAGGTCGCCATGCCGAAAACAGAGACTGGGATTCCAAAAAACTTCGACCACTTACTGCCGAGTACGGTGTTGCAACCACTGACGCTACAGCCGACTTCTGTGTGGGCCAGAGCGTTCGCAGTTAGGTAAGTGGTGACAGCGAGTCCGACGAGTGCGATCAGAGCGATCAAAAGCCAAAGCTTCGAAGGTTGATCAGAATTTTCCATCGTCTCACCGTCTGGCATTAACCGTCTACTTCGTTCAGCGCCTCTTCGAGTCGTACTCGGTAGTAACCGTATTCTTTGAGCCCGCCGATGTTCACGCCGTTCAAGAACAAGGTTGGTGTTGAGTTCACTCCGAATTCGATCGCTGCTTCACGGTCGCTAGTTATCTTTGATAGGTATTTACCAGATTCCATACATTCGTCGAATTGGCTTAGGAATAGCCCTGTCATTTCTGCAAATATCCGAAGGTTAACATCTGAATATGTGCCTTGGTTTTCACCGTTCCAGTTTACGAATATTGTTTCTTGATATTCCTGGAATCGATTTTGCTCTGCGGCACACTCTGATGCTTCAGCTGCTCGCCACGACTCATCTCCGATGAACGGGAAGTGCCTGAAAAGAATATTTACGCGTCCAGTGTCTACATACTCGCGAATGATCTGTTGCCCTGGCCCGAGGGCAAAATTTGCGCAGACAGGTCACTGAAAGTCCCCGAATTCAACAAGGGTGATAGGAGCGTTGGGATCACCGATAAGCGATCCGCCGGTTACAAGGGCCGACTTTTCTTCCGTAACTGCCGATTCTGGTGAGTTAAGGAAGATGACTACGATGACTGCTATTGCCGCAAATACGACAATGCCTCCACCCCAGAAAGACCAATTTATTTTTCCGGATTTCTTAGGATCTCTCGATTTGTTTTTGCGTCGATCTTGTCTTGAAATCAATTGCATTCTTTACGTTGATACGTGATTGAGTCACTGGTGATACAAAAATATATCAGGCTAAGTTTTGCGGCCTGTGAAGATTAAGTGCCGGATTCCACCTTTTCCTTTGTGTGCCTGAATTTCGTGTTTCTGAGCACGGAAACCGTTTCGTTTCATTCTGGATACGAACCTCGGTTCGTCATCTGCTGACCATATTGCGACTCTGCCGCCATTCTTGAGAGCGCTTCGTATCGCTCCTAGTCCGTGGTCGGTATAGAGCCATGCGTTGCGTTCGCTGACGAGTGGAGATGGTCCGTTGTCGATATCGAGCATGATCGAGTCGTATTCGTTACGAGCATTTTTAATTACTTTTGAAACGTCGTTTTGAACGAGTTCGGTTCGCTTGTCGTCGAGAGGATGTTCAGCGAACTGAGCAAGTGGACCCTTGTTCCATTCGATTACTTCTGGAACAAGTTCGACCTGTACAGCTTTGCCGTCTTTTGGGATTAGGTCGAGTGCTGCTCGCAGCGTGTAGCCAAGTCCTAATCCGCCGATCATGACTTTCGCACCGGGGCGGAGTTTGTTGCAAACAAGACGTGCGAGTTCTATTTCAGAGAAGTGCATGCGGGTCGACATCAGTGGGAGGTCGTCTGCCCTGATGATGTATTCGCCGTCGTGTTCGACGAGTTCTAGACGTGTGCCGTCGGGCGATAATGCTTCGCCAACTGTGATCCAAGGTTTCATTGCTATAAGTCTACGATGCTGGATGGGCTGATTGGGATGTGAGTTTTGTTTCTGTCTCCCTCCCTTGAAGGGAGACCATAGTAGTTAGTACCGCACGAAATTTTTGAAGTTTTTTGTCGGGGCATGTTGGAATGGAAGCGTACCCGTTGAGTTCTGTCAGAAAGGATTGAGAGTCTGCTAATTGACTTCGATATTAGTTACGTGCGGAGCGTGGATACCGAGTGATACGGTCAGGAACTGGGTAACCATTTCAAGAGTAGGTACACACTCTGGGCATTCTTCGTTGACGCCTGGGCTGTACTGGACCTTTAGGCTGTTTCCATCTAGGGTCGGCACGCCAAGGGTTCCGCCTTCAGAGGCGACCATCGTCTGGATCTGCTCAAGAACAAAATCTACGCTTGTGTCGAAAGTACTATGAACCATTTATCTGGGATCTTTCTTGCAGAAAACCGAAGCTAATCACTTGTACTATGGGCGTAATTCTATACGCACCACGTGGGGGGGTATTTTTCGTTCATCGTATCGATCGCATGATCGATCGCTTCCACATTGAATTCGGAAAGTATCTGATCGCCGATTACGATAATCGGGGTCGAGTCGTAACCCAAAGCCAGTAGCTCAGCGCGTCCCTCGAGATCCGTCGAGACATTTTTCACGACGAACTCGACATTGCGGAGCGAAAGGAACCCTTTCACCATTTCGCAGGAGCCTCAGAAATTCGACGAATAGACCGTAACTTGCCTGTTTAGCATTTGAGTGAACTCCAGTATCCGATTGCTATGGATAACAGGTTATCGCATACTCATTAAAACGCTCGGTGGACCCCGTTTACAATAACCGAAACACACCGAGCGTTTTAGACACAATCCCCGTACTCCGTGCTCGACCCTGTTCTACGCCTTAAAATGGCATACAACATTGGTACCGCGAGTACTAAAGCACCGAAATACACGACAGAGCTACACCTCTGAGCCCCTTCCCGAAGGAATGGGGGGCATCACAGGTTTGAACCCTACTCTGGGTACACGGGCTCTTCGAATGGGTACAGAGGGACTCGACGGCTGTTGAATTCGAATGTGTCGAGATCGGCTGATGTTACGCCGGGGCTGTTCACGATGATGATTTCGGCTGCGATTGGCTGATACGCAGGCCGTGGTGAACTAACGCCCTTGGCGACTATGATTCGGTAGTCCTCAGGGTTGATTCCCATTGAATACATCTGAGCTCGTGCAGTGTTTCCGCTACGCCTTGATGTCAGTAGTATCGTCATTCCGTCGACAGTATTAAACAGCACACGCTTGCCATCGTCGTAGAAGCGACCGCCGCCGTGTGTGGGGCGAGTTTCCTCGTACGGTCCATCATCGATGATGCCGACAGTTCCGACGACACGAATAGGTTCGCCGTGCATGTCATCGGTTTTGCCGCCGACCTTAAGAGATATTTCGGCACCCGTTCCCGCAGCCACACATGCTTCGACTGATTCAGGATCATAAAGGCTTTGTAGGTAACCCTCGATATTCATTTCCCGAGCGACTTTGAGGATGTGGGTGGAGTCGGCAGACGATCCGCCGCCGATGTTGTCGCCAACGTCCATGAGGACGATAGGCCCGAGGTGAGAGTGTTCAGATGGTTCGGACTCGGTAAGTGCGGAACCGTCGTCTGGCATAAAGTTCTCGATGCCATCGGGTTTAGGTCCGGCGTATAGTTCGTTCGCTTCCGTTAGTGCGTCTTCGATGGAGTGGACGGATCTGTTGAGATCGATTCGCTTGGTCCATGCGCTTGCTGCGAGATCTTTGGAAACTTTTTCAGCGAGATCGGCGTCGTCGTCAGTGATTGTGATCCACGACATGCCCATCTCTTCAACGTCGGCGTATGGGTAGCCTTCGGCGATAGAAGTGTCGAGAACGTTGTCGATTTCATTGGCAGCCACACATTCATTGACAAGGCCAAACATCGGCTCCTGCCCGGTGAACTGCTTAACGATATTTACGAGCATCGGAGGCATTTCGATGAACTGTACTGGGTTCACTTCGCCCTTTGCGGCACGGTATATCAGCTCTGCGGTTTTGCGTCCGCGGAGCTTGGTGTCGAGATGTGGGCAGGTTCGCCAGACGATGCAGACGTCGGTGTTAGCGACGGTGGCTTTCGAGATATTGGCGTGCATGTCGAGAGTTATTCCGACTGGCACGTCGGGACCGACGATTTCTCTTATGGCCCTAGTGAACTCACCGTCCATATCAGGGAATTCTTCTGATACGGCCGCCCCGTGATTCGCTAGGAGAACGCCGTCCCACGGTCCTTGATCTCGCAGCATGCCAAGCATTTCGCTTGAGATTCGGTCGTAGGCATCTTTGGTGATGGTTCCGATTGGGCCAGTCCGAGCGTGCATTAGAAGAACGGCTTCGAAATTTAGTTCGTTGGCACCTTGGAGGTAGCCAGCGATGGTGTGGTCTGAGGTGGCGTAGTTATCGGCGATTTCGTCACCGCGAAGTAGTCGGCTTTTTTCGAACTCTTCGTACGTCGCAGGCACGATAGAAAACGTATTTGTTTCGTGCGAAATGCCGAGTATTGCGAATTTCATGGAGTAAGTTCGGGCGTCGTCGGACGACTTGGTCGTTGTTTCGTTAGTCGCGCTCGTCATCGTATGACTCGACTCTGCGCCGCAGTTTAACCAACCCCACTAGCCCTTTCCTTCCGGAAGTGCTAGTGGGGTTGAAGCCTACGCTGGGTATACGGGTTCTTCGAATGGGTAGAGGGGGACTCGGCGACTCTTGAATTCGAAAGTATCGAGGTCGGCTGAAGTTACGCCGGGACTGTTTACGATAATAATTTCGGCAGCAATCGGCTGGTATGCCGGTCGTGGCGAACTCACACCCTTGGCGACAACTATTCGGTAGTCCTCAGGGTTGATTCCCATCGAGTACATCTGCGCCCGGGCTGTGTTTCCGCTTCGCGCCGAAGTTAAGAGAATTGTCATTCCGTCTACGGTGTTGAAGAGCACACGCTTGCCATCGTCATAGAAACGGTATCCGCCATGAGTTGGTCGGGTCTCTTCGTAAGGGCCATCATCGATGACTCCCACAGTTCCAACGATGTGCACCGGTTCGCCGTGCATATCGTCGGTCTTCCCACCAACATCTAGCGCAAGTTCGGCGCCAGTTCCTGCGGTTACACACGCTTCGACAGCTTCAGGATCGTAGAGGCTCTGTAGATATCCGGTTACGCCCATCTCTTGAGCGACCTTGATGATGTGAGTGGAGTCTGCTGATGATCCGCCACCGATGTTGTCTCCAACGTCCATGAGAACGATAGGACCAAGGTGAGAGTGTTCAGTCTTTTCGGCTTCTGCGAGTGCTGATCCGTCGGTTGGCATGAAGTTCTCAATGCCTTCAGGCTTAGGTCCAACGTATCGTTCTTCAGCCTGCTTCAATGCGTCTTCGATCGAAGCGACAGGCTTGTTCAGATCGATTCGCTTGGTCCACGCTGCGGTAGCAAGATCTTTGGAAACTTTTTCTGCGAGCTCGGTGTCTCCATCGGTGATTGTGATCCACGACATGCCCATTTCGTTGACATCGGCGTATGGGTAGCCTTCAGCGATAGAGGTGTCGAGAACATTCTCGATTTCGTTGGCAGCGACACATTCGTCGACGAGGCTTAGCATTGGTTCTTGGCCAGTGAACTGTTTCACGATGTTTACGAGCATTGGAGGCATTTCGATGAACTGGACTGGCTTGATTTCTCCTAGAACCGTTCGGTAAATGAGTTCAGCAGTTTTGCGTCCGCGTAGCTTGGTGTCTAGGTGCGGGCATGTTCGCCACACAATACAAACGTCGGTATTGGCGACGGTGTCTTTAGAAATGTTGGCGTGCATGTCGAGCGTTATACCGACTGGAACGTCGGGTCCGACGATTTCGCGTACGACACGAGTAAATTCGGCGTCCATGTCAGGGAATTCTTCCGACACAGCTGCACCGTGATTGCTAATTAGAACGCCGTCCCAGGGTCCCTGATCACGAAGCATCTGGTGCATTTCGCCCGAAATACGATCGTAAGCATCTTTGGTGATCGTACCGATCGGGCCTGTGTTTGCGTACATCAATGGCACGGCCTCGAATCCGAGTTCTTCGGCCCCCTGAAGGTATCCGGAGATCGTGTACTGAGATTCGGCGTAGAGATCGACGATCTCTTGTCCATGGGCGATAGTCGCCTTCTCGAATTCTTCATAGGTTGCTGGAACCCGTGAAAATGTGTTTGTCTCGTGTGAAATGCCGAGAATGGCGAATCTCATAATGTTCTCTCTACTAGATCGTGGTTGATTCGTTATCTTCAAACCGTGAGTGTCGTGACAGTTAGCTATATGCCGGTCGAGATAATACCTTGACCCACGCGGTTTTGAACCCTGCTACGAGGGCAGTTCTCATCGAAGGAATGTTGGACGCAGACGATGCCGCCTATTCCAAAATAACCGATACTGATCTTTCCGGGGTGCGGATCAAATCGAAGGTGAGAGGGTGTTCCAGACGGTGGCTTTATCGTAGGAATGAGACAATTGTAGTAGGGATAGGTCATCGTGCATTTCACCTGTCAGCATAGTCCCAACGGGTATTCCTGCGTCGCCGAAACCTGCGGGAAGACTTATCGATGGGTGTCCCGATATATTGAACGGAGCCGTGTAGCATGCGTTGATTCCGCGGGAGTGCTCGCCACGTCGGCGTGATCGTTCGGCGGTTGCAAACGGTGAAGTTGGAGTTGCGATTGCTTTGAGGTTTTGATCTTGCAATAACTGAGAGAAATATGCCTTGAAGGCTCTACCTACATCACCTGCGTTAATAAGGTCGGTCGACGATAAGAACGCACCTTGCAGCAGGTTGACTCGTGACTGTGGACCGTATTTGTCCCAGTCTTGCTTGACTGTTTTTTGATGTTTTTGATATGAATTGGAGAACAAAATAAGGAACGTAGCGGCACGTGCTTCTGCCATGCCTTGAATATCTATATCGACCAGTTCGCAACCTAGCTCTTCAAGCTTGCTCAGGAAGGTTTCAAACCCTTCCATAACTTCTGGTTCGTTCGGTGCGGAGTCGATAAACCCATGAGGAACGCCAATTCTCCAGCCAGAGACATCGGCTTCGATGTTAGCGGTGTACTCGGGAATTTCTCCAGCCCAACTTAAGTCGTCAGAGGGTTCGTGTCCTACCATCGCCTCAAGCATCATTGCTGTGTCGAGAGCTGTCAATCCGAGTGGGCAGATTTCACTATGTTCGCTGCGACCTACGCCAATCCGGCTCACAAGCCCGTGCGTGGGTTTGATTCCGTACAGATTATGCGCACCGGCTGGGAGTCGAACGCTACCTCCGCCATCCACACCGATTGTTCCGCTTGCCATTCGGGCAGTCAACGCCGCTCCTGAACCACTCGACGACCCGACAGACATTCGTTCAGGGTTCCACGGATTCCACGGCGGAGGGTTCAGGTCAGATTCAGTAGGTTTGGAGAAGAATTCGTTTAGGTTTGCCTTGCCAATGACGATAGCTCCGGATTTTTTGAGTCGAGCAATGACGGGTGCATCTTCTTCTGGTACTCGATCTTCGAACAATCGCGAATTAATAGTCCACGGTATTCCTTTTACGGGAACCGCGTCTTTTACGCCGAGGGTGACACCGGCTAACGGTCCAAGTTTTTCGCCTTTGGCACGTGCCGTGTCGATTTCAACCGCTTGCTGCAATGCTCCTTCAGGGTCGACTGCGATTAGCGAGTTTAGTTGAGGGTTGAGCTTTGAAATTTGATCTAAATGCGCTTGAACCAGTTCGACTGAGGTGAGGGAACCTTCGCTAATGAGACGAGCTTGCTCGGAGAGGGACAGCATATGGGGATTGGTGACCATTACGCGTCACCATCCATGTTTCGCGACATTTTGGTAACGTCGATTTCGCAGCCAATCTCGGGCATCAGGCTTTCCATCAGCCTGCAGTATTCTCTGACGCCGATCACCAAAGTGATCAACGGCGGGAGATCGGCGTCAGTGAGCGGTGCGATTTGTCGGCCACGAGCAATAATTTGTTCGTCGGTTCGGTATTCCATGCGTCAGTTGATCCTTTTGTTATTTGGGGTGAAGCATACTCCGGGTAATATGCCACTAGACATCGAAGAAAGCCTTAACCAAGAATAGAATTTAAAATTTTGGTAACCAGTTCGTCGACCGTTGCGTCGATACTGACCTTCAGGTGTCTTAACGGGTGAATTATTGAGCATGTAGAGTGTTGCCGCTGTCGGCAGTCTTATAAAAGGTGCCAAGGCAGATTTACTCTTTGACTTGCTTATAAAAGGATTCGCCCTAATGCTCGAACGTTTTAAAGTTCCTGAAAAAGACCGTATTTATGTTGTTCAGGAACGAATGCGAGCCGTGACTGAGGCGATGTTTAGGCATAACGGTGTAGCGGCCAACGACGCTGAAGTATCGGCAGATGTGCTGATGAAGAACGATCTTCGCGGAAACGAGTCACACGGCGTCTCGAACGGAATGCGTCGTTATGTTCGAGAGTACGGCTCCGAGACGATCAACCCGACTCCCGAGTACAAGGTTATTCGAGAGTCGAAGACGACTATGACTATCGATGCTGATGGAGCGCTCGGCACACATGTGGGTCCGTGGGCGATGCAACAGGCGATCGACAGGGCGAAAGAGTTCGGCATGGCAGCGGTGGCAGTGATTAATTCGGGTCATCTTGCAGGATGCGGCTACTACGCAATGATGGCTGCCGACCAGGGAATGATTGGGCACTGCATGACGGCAGGAAACACCCTTTCGACTGTGCCAACGTTCGGCTCAAGGCCGGTAATGGGCACAAACCCTGTTGCATGGGCAGCACCAGCGCGAAAAATGCCGCCGTTTTTGTTCGATATCGCAACCACGCAGGTCGCTGGAAATAAATTAGCCCTTGCCCGCCGCACGGGAGCGAAAGTCGAGCCGGGCTGGATCACAGATTCCGAAGGCGCGCCGATCATGGAGCCGGTCGACACTCCGCCACCAGGTGAGTATTTCATGCTGCCGTTTGGTGGCACCAGGGAGAACGGATCGCACAAGGGCTACGGTCTAGCGTTAATGAACGAAATTATCTGCAACGAGCTATCGGGATTTGGTCCTGGCCCTGTGCACGGCATACCTGGGGGTCACTTCTTCCAGGCGTACGACATCGAGGCTTTCACGGACACTGAAAAATTCCTCGATGATATGGATTCCCTACTTCAGTACATCGTCGATGTACCGCCCGCCAAAGGGCAGGAACGAGTCCTCTACGCAGGTCTCAAAGAAGATGAAGAAGAAAAACTACGCCTGAAAAACGGTATCCCCTATCATTTCGAAGTTATCGAATGGTTTGAGTCGTACTGTGCCGAAGCAGGCATCGATTGCGACCTTCGCTAGAGCTTTTCCACTAGACTGTTCCCGCCGCCGATATCTTGCATCAGACATCTGTTGATCAAAAGGACTCACCCCAATGCTCGAACGCTTCAAAGTTCCCGAACAAGACCGCGTATACGTTGCTGTAGAACGTATTAGGGCCGCAACCGAGGGAATTCTGCGGCACAGTGGAGTACCCGCCGACGAGGCTGTGAGTTCAGCAGACGTTCTAATAAAGAACGATCTACGGGGAGTGGAATCTCACGGTGTATCGAACGGACTTCGCCGGTACGCGGCTGAATACGGCTCGAACGATCTAAATCCAACTCCAAAGTTCAAGATCGAACGGGAAACGAAAACGACCATGACAGTAGATGCTGACGGTGCGTTAGGCATTCACGTAGGTCCGTGGGCTATGCAAATGGCTATCGACAAGGCAAAAGAGTTTGGAATGGCGGCCGTTGCCGTGAAGAACTCGGGTCATTTGGCTGGCTGTGGATACTACGCGATGATGGCAGCTGAGCAAGGAATGATCGGTCACTGCATGACTGCCGGAGGAGCAAATCAGACCGTTCCTACGTTCGGTTCAAAACCCGTTATGGGCACGAACCCAATAGCCTGGGCTGCGCCAGCTCGGAACATGCCTCCGTTCTTGTTCGACGTAGCGACTACACAGGTTGCCAATAACAAGATCGGTCTTGCCCGACGAATTGGTGCAAACATCGAGCCGGGATGGGTGGCGGATCTTGACGGTGAACCGATCCTCGAAGAAGTAGCACCACCCGACACCGGCGACTACTACTTGCTTCACATCGGAGGTACTCGGGAGAACGGATCGCACAAGGGCTACGGTCTGGCGTTGATGAACGAGATTATTTGTAACGAACTATCCGGCTACGGACCGGGTCCGGTTGTCGGTGGTTCGGGCGGTCACTTCTTCCAGGCGTATGACATCGAAGCGTTCACCGATACTGAGAAGTTCAAAGACGATATGGATGCCCTGCTTCAGTACATCGTCGATGTGCCACCTGCAAAGGGCTTCGAGCGGGTTATTTACGCAGGTCTGAAGGAAGACGAAGACGAAAAGGAACGCATGAAAACTGGCATTCCGTACCACAAGGAAGTAATCGAGTGGTTCGAATCGTACTGCGTCGAAGCTGGCATCGAGTGCGACCTGCGGTAGGTTATCGGCAGGCTTTTTCCGATTCTTTACCCCTGCGCCATTTGGACCAAAAGCGTGGTTTAATGGATGAGATGTGCATTCAGTTGATTGAGCGCACCGACGTAACTCCACTTTATTAGGAGCTGATAATGGCTGAAACGATGATTATTCCCGGCGACGATGGTCCGTACCACGTCAAAGGTGATTTCGTATTGATCGACGGCGAAGGCAACAAGCTGGAATTGACCGACGAAACTTGGCTGTGTCGCTGTGGCGAATCTACCAAAAAACCGTTCTGCACGGGTTCCCACAGTAGTAGCGATTTCGTTGATTCTTCGAGGGCCGCAAAATGACAGTAGAAATTCGTATTCAAGATGACGACTCTCTCGAGATTACTGGCAAGTTCGATTTGATCGACGAGGATGGCAATGCATATGGTCATCACGGCAAACTTCGATTGTGCCGATGTGGGGCCTCAAAGACGAAGCCGTACTGCGACAACACACACGTAGACATCAATTTCGAAAGCAAAGTTCGAGCATAATTCTAACCAAAGCGCCGGGGTCAAAGCGTACAGCGATGTACACTCACCCGGCGTTTTCGCGCTGGAAACTAAATCGTCACCAAATCACGGAGTTTGTTCGTTGCTCAACGCCGGAGTAGCCCGAGTAGATATAAGCCCTCAAATTGGAGTCGCTCACGCCGGTTGGGGGGCTCAGACCCACCAGGTCTCGATTGGCAACGACATGCCACTGTACGTGACCGCTCTCGTCGTGACCAAAGATGACGTTGAGCTTGCGATTGTCGATGTCGACATCGGAATCTTTACGAACCAGCAAGACAAAGATATTCGAGAGTTGATCTCGAAAGCATCTGGCATACCGTTCGGAAACATCAGGCTTGCATATACGCACACGCATTCGGGACCGATTACTTTTGGCCAGTGGATAAAAGACGGGATTGATCTTGCCACTGAGTGGTGGAATACGATCCCAGCCACCTGTGCGAAGGCTGTTGTTGATGCGAAGTTGACAGCACAGCCCGCCCGTACTGGTTTTGGGCGTGGAAGCTGCGACATAAACATCAACCGACGACCGGCCCGAGATAACGGTGAACTGTTTACGGGGCGAAACTGGGACGGTGCTGTCGATCATTCGGTCGACGTTGTTAGTTTTGATGATGCTGACGACAATCCCATTGCGACGATTGTGAACTACGCGATGCATCCAACGATTATGGCTCATGAAAATCAGTGGGTTACACCCGACTTCCCTGGGCCGATGCGTTCGGTTGTTGAACACGCTGTTGGGGGGCTTTGTTTGTTCCTGCAAGGGGCAAGCGGTAATCAAGGGCCTGTTGATGGGTTTACGGGCGATCTTCGCGTGTACCGAAAGGCCGGATCTAAACTAGGTGCGGAAGCAGCTCGTGTTCGCCTGAACATTGACCCGCGTGAACGAAACGAAAGACTCGACCAGATCTTGGTTTCGGGCGCCGATCTTGGGATTTACTCCAACGTGCCTACCAACGAATCGGACGACACTGTTGCCGTAAGCAATGTTTCTATCGACATGCCGAGTCGAGACGTCATAAGTCTTGTGGATGCACAGGCCGCTTTTGATGCCGGTGAAAAAGAACTTGA
Source organism: Dehalococcoidia bacterium (assembly GCA_026421185.1). Classification (GTDB taxonomy): domain Bacteria; phylum Chloroflexota; class Dehalococcoidia; order Lucifugimonadales; family Lucifugimonadaceae; genus Lucifugimonas. Next base: position 24,882 of record JAPKCH010000006.1, read on the forward strand.
AACGTCGAGAGCGTCGGGGGCTTCCGAAGAGGAAATTCGTAGAGTCGTTTCTAAAGTAATGCGAGCGAACATTAAGTTGAGCGTTGCCCGTCTTTCTGATGAGAACACGCTCGACGGTCATATAGAAATTACCGCCCAGTCGATGCGATTTGGTGAGACGGTTTTGGTTTCGATTCCTGTGGAACCGTTTGTTGAACTTGCTCAGGCGGTAAAAGAACGTTCTGGTTCGGCTCACACAGTGTTTTCGGGCTTCAGCAACGGTCACATCAACTATCTTGCCACCGATATTGCGCATGAAGAAGGCGGATACGAGGTGGGCGTGAGCGTGTTTGCACCGGGATCAGCTGAACTGGCGATCGAAGCATCGCTAGAAGCGATAGGCGATGTGTTGTAAGGCGAATCCGTCTAGGATTAAAATCGAAATTCGTCGACTCAAACTAAAATTAGTCGCCAAATCAAAAAATACCACCGCAGGGAGACACATGTAAACGGATGTCGATCGAGACTATTGGGATGACTTACAAGTACGCCCCGTTCTCCGTTGCCTATTCGTATGACCGGTGATCCCTAGGCAATTTTCATGCCCGTTATCGACTTACGTACATACCTTCGTGATGCGCACATGTTATTGATGTTCGCATTGGGCATCACTTATTTCGTCTTCTTTGTAACTACCTTAGAAACCGTGAAGACGCACGTGGAGCGAATGCTGACGAAGTTGTATATGAACGGATCGTATACCGGTCGTCATTTTCGCGTAGGAGAAGCGACTACTTGTACAGGGATCACTACTTCGGCTGGTGAGTCAATCGAACATCGTTCGTACGGCGCTTAGTATTCGGTTCGGTTAGTCGGGATTTTCAAGAATATCTTTGTTCATTGCCCATCGTGGATAGTAGTCGTATACCGCGTAGTCAGGGAGTGGCTGGCCAATGGGTTGAGGAGGGACCATGAACTTGCCTTTCCAACTTATAAGGGTCGAGTAGGTGTATGTGAGTCCGAGTCGGCGTAAATTCCGACCTGAGGCGATGTTCCAATCTGCTGCGCTCGCAAAAGGCGTTGCTCCTTGTTCTAATATCCAGTCACCGGCTGCGCTGACGACCGCGGTTCCCTGTCCCTGTCCCTGTGAGCCTTGAACGGTATCAACGCCTATTTCGTAAACCTTGAACCCATTGTCGTTGACTGTAGAAAGTGCCACCAGTTGTTCACCTTCGTAAATACCAAAATGAGCGAGTGATTTAGGACTAACGCAGTGCCAGAAGATGCTCCAGTTGATCTCGCCGACCTGCTTTTTAGAAAGTTTTACCACTCGGGGATCGTTCACCGGCTTCCAAGTCGATTCATCGGCAACATAGCAAGGAACTGGACCCCATATTGCAACTCCATCAAGTAGCGTTACACGGCTGATCTCGAACGCTCCTGCGACAGAGAACAGCAGGTCAGGATGAATGTCGTTGAGGATATGTCGAAGTTTGTCGTGCCATTCAGGACGAGCTGAAATGGCTACGACATCGTCGATTCGCACTGCAAAAAAACCTCCGTTGTCGGCACCTTCAGGTGTGGCACCGAGAGAGGGAGAATCGACTGCCTGCTCAGGAAGTGGGTATCCGAGTGACGCCTCGATCTTGGGGCGGACTTTGTCTATGAGTTTTTTGTCGATCATTTTGTGGGTTATGAGGACGGGATAATTTTGTGAGCCCTCTCCCACATAAAGAGTAAGAGAGAGGGAGATGTCGCTGTTCCTATACCGGCATCGTGCGTTTCGAGTAGGCTCGGCCTGCTTCTGCAGTGTCGGTTCGATGCCCTGCGATAACCCTCACGCCCTCATCGATTTTGTCGGCGACGTTTTCGGGTGTGCAGCCATCGAGGAACGCAAGATCATTCGCCTTGCAAGCATTCTTTACTCTTTCACGAGCTTCGACCATCCGAGGATCCAGTGGCTTGGATGGGTCACGCTTGATTCCGAAAGACATCGAAAGATCACCGGGTCCCCATTCAGCAAATCCAAGTCCTGGTACTGAGAGAGTTTGTTCACAATTGGTGAGTGCCCGAACTGTTTCGATCTTTACTCCCAAAAGTAGTTCACCTTCAGGGTTGAGCGGCCAAGGGTCGGCTTTGTCGACATAAGTGTCGGCATCGATACCCCAAACAGGAGCGGACGTTGGTTGCGAACCGACTCCGCGTGTTCCCCGTTCGAGCCCGTATCCGACACCCTTCATGTTGATTGGGTAACGGCACGATTCGATGAACGCTCGTACTGCGTCTGGTGTTTCTGCTTGGCAAAGAAGAATTCCGTGAACGCCGCGGGCAAGAACCATTCGGAACTGCCATGCGTTGAATCGGATTATTTCTTCCGATGAACCCTCTACTGGTGTTTCGACGATTACAGGAGGGGTGCGGTGTCCGCTGTTGGTAGGACCACCATCGATGAGACCGTTCATGTAGTTGTCGAGTCCGGTCATATCGAACGCACCATGTTCCATGCCTACGTTGATGTAGTCGGCCCAAGTGTGTGAATCTTTGAGTCCTTGTTCGTATGTAAGTACGTGACCCGTGTGACCTCCATCGTAATAGATCGGCTGGTCTTGCTCAAGGAGTTCGATTGCGCGGTTAATGCGTTTTGCCATGGTATTCCTGCTGGGAGCTTTTTGACTCCTGAGTTGCGACGGTAATGAAATCTTGGCGAATCGTACCGTTAAAATGGAATTTGTTAAGCAATTTCCAAGCTTGTGACTCACCGATAATTTGCGTAAACATCGTTCTTGCCTTAGTCGAGCAATTCCGCAACAGTATATTTATGCAGTGTAGTTGCTCGGGCGGACACTGAACGTGCATGCTTGGATAATAGAATCGGTAAACTGATGCATGCGTGAAGCACCATCATTACGACTAAATGGGCTTAAGGTTTTTGGCAATACGGACTAAACATAGATTTGTGCGAATGGGTTTCTCGTTTGGGATGAGTTTTGTACCGCTTGCAATGGTGCTGGGATTGTTGACGCCGGTTTTGGGGCCTGTGATAGACCATCACTACGCCGATCGTTCACCCGCTCACGCTCATGTATTTGTTGGAGAAGATACGAATATTCACGATCACTCGCTGGTCAATCACGATCATTCCTCCGGAGAAACGACCAGTGACGGCTTATCTGTCACCAGCACGTCGATAACGGGGTCTCATAGCCCGCTGACACTAGATGGAGCGGCTCTAGAGTCGTTAGTGCCAGATTTCGACTCTCACTTGGTCGCAATTCAGGTCGGCGAATCCTTCGTCCCCGACAACGAAACGATCGCTCCTTTGGATAGACCACCACGACGCGCCTAATTGCGCAATGTTTGGTTTATTCGAATCGTCTCAATAGAGATCGATTACTAGTTAGGAGCTAAAATGTCTCTGTTTTCTTATCGCACACGAGCTGCACTTTTACTTACTGTCCTTTTCGCTGTACTTGGAACCGGCACCGTACTCGCTCACGAGGGGCGAGATGTTGGTGACTATAACTTCGTCGTAGGGTTCATAAATGAACCTGCCGTCGAAGGAATGTTGAATGGGGTTTCACTGGGGATCACATCGCTGCTTGTTGAAGAGGTTCACGCCCACGATGACGGCATGGATATGTCGATGGGCGATGGAATGGCAACGGAAATCGATCTCGTATCGCACGGCGGAGTATTCGTCGACGAATTGGCTGCTGGTGATTCTTATGAGTTCATATTCGATCACAATTTCGAAGATCTAACCGTTTCGTTCCATGCTCATCCTATTGAGACCCAGGGTTCGATCATGATTGGTCACGACAATCCGACAGCGGCTGAAGTTGTTGTCGAGATTCACGAAAATGGTTTCGTCCCAGCAATGGTTATGATCCAGACTGGAACGGCGGTCAAATTCGAGAACCACATGAGTGAACAAACGGTTGTAATGAGTGGTCCTCTTAGTGATGTGACTCGAGAAGTCGACGCACCTGTTGCACTGAACGAAGTGATCGGTGTCACCACGCTTCAAGTTGAAGTAACTCACGTTGCATCATCGGTTTCGCAAATCATGGATTTGAACGAGGTCTGGAACTCACCGGGTCAGTACAAATCTCAGTTCATTCCGACTTCACCTGGTGCTTACAACTTCCGTTTCTTCGGCGATATCGAAGGGCAGACGATCGACGAGAGCTTCGAATCAAGCAATACGACGTTTGACGAAGTGACTTCTTCTACAGAAATTCAATTCCCGGTTCAGTTGTCCGCACCTCGTGAAACAGAGAACGCCGCACGTGGCGCTATTGAAGCTGCCAACACTGCCGTAACGGATGCTTCAGATGCTGCCGATTCTGCTTCAAGTGCAAATACATTGGCTGTCTTTGCATTGGTTCTAGGTCTTATCGGATTAGTGCTCGGTGGATTAGCATTCCAGCGTTCGGGTAAAAAAGCGTAATTCACGCTTAGGAGATTAAAATTACACTGATTTCGATTGAAATGACTCGATTACCGTTACTCCATGGAGTTGGCGGACCGTATGACGAGGCGATTATTTTTGGTGGGATTGGTCTGCTTTTAATTGCGTTAGGTTTCCTCTCATGGAAGGCTAGTAAAAGCAAAGAAGAGCGACGGAAAAAGAGAAAGGCGCGACGTAAGCGTTGAGTCGATTGTTTGAACAAAACCCGCTAGTTTTCCGATCGTTTCTCGGGCTGATCGCTCTCGCATCAATATTCGTTTTGCTCACTTCTCAGAGCAAGAGCGTCGATGCACACGCCAACCAGATTAATTCGATACCTTCACCCAACAGCGAACTTGAAACTTCGCCCAGTCGTGTGGTTATTTGGTACAGCGAACCTATTGAAGAGTCGTTTAGCGTTGTGACCGTGTTGAACTCGGCTGCCGAGCGAGTTGACCTCGATGATTCGACCCGTGATCTATCAGAGCCATCGGTGATGTCGGTGGGGTTACCCGAACTAGAAAACGGCACTTATACCGTCATTTGGAAGAACCTTTCGTCGATCGACGGTCACAAAGTCATCGGTTCATTCGTATTTGCCGTTGGCGAGCCGCTATCGGCCGGGGCGGATATTGGAGCAGTCGAACAGCCGCTATTGCAGACTGTCGCGGATCCGTGGATCAGATGGGTGGTATTTCTTTCCGCAGCTATCGTGATTGGTGGACTAACTTTTGAGCTGGCGATCGGTATTCCGATTGTTTACAGCGGGGCTGCCAAAGATAGCTGGCAATCAGCAGGAGTTGCAGTTTCAGCAGCATGGTCACGAATCGCTGTGATCTCACTCGTGATGCTTGTAATAGGGATGCTTGGTCAGCTGTTGCAGCAAGCAAGTGTTCTTTCTGTAAATTCTGCATTTGCGCCTAATTTTGAAGTATTGAAATCAGTTGCGTTCGATAGTGGTTGGGGACGATTGTGGACGTACCGTCTGATCGCTGTAATCGGAATCGGGATTCTGTTCTTTCTTGCGAAACGCTCTGCTGTGCCTACCGGCGTGTACGAATCGGACGAAGAAGGTACCGAGCCTGAGATTGAAAGTTCACTAACGGCCGATTCAGTGACAGCTCATATTGCGACTGTTATTGGGTTGGTGTTCCTTGCTCTAATTGCCGCTAGCAGTCACAACGCTGCATCGCCGTCTGAGATCAAAATGCTTGCTACTTTTACTGATTTCATTCACCTCGTAGCATCGATGGTGTGGCTTGGTGGAGTTATTTATCTGGCAATTGCAGTTCCTGTGTTTATTCGTGAACTTGGTAGTTCAGAGGCGTCTGATCTGTTCGATTCAGCGATTTCTCGATTCACGGTTTTTGGATTGCTAAGTGCTGGCGTTTTGGTAATAACGGGGATTTTCTCGAGCTACATGCAGGTCACTGTTCCATCTGCGATAGCAACGCCGTATGGCTGGTTACTAGTTGGGAAACTGGCTCTAATCGCCCCGTTGTTCGGATTCGCTGCTTACAACGGCTTCAAGCTTGCTAAACGGTTCGGGGTGGGTGGCGAGAAGTCGCTTGGACGATCACTAGTGATCGAATCGGTGATAGCCGTTTTGATATTCGCTGTGGTCGGGTGGCTAGCGAGTTTAGAGCCTGCTAGGCAATACGCAGGGCGAACGGGAATTGGTGCTGATGAAAAAGCTGCTTATCACGATGTTGCTGATGGCACCGAGTTCGATATTAAGATTAACCCGGCTGAAGTTGGTGCCAACGATGTGATCGTTAGAATCACGAAACTTACTGGTGAAGCGATCGAAAACGCAGTCGATGTTCGCGTGCGTCTCAAATTCGTTGACGATGATTTGGGTGAACCTATGGTTTCGTTGGAAGATACAGGTGCCGGCATCTGGCGACTGAACGACGCTCGGTTGAACATCGCTGGCGAGTATCAGGCAGAGGTCGTGGTTCAGCGTCATGACGCGTTTGACTCTCGAACTGCGTTCAGATTCGATGCTCGATCAACCGCCACAGCTGCCGATTCGATCAAGCCTGACATCGATAGGGCGAATTTGTTGTTTGGAGTTCAACTTTTGCTGATCGGTGTGCTTATTGTTGTAATCGGTGTGAGAGGCAAGATCATACCTGCGATATTCACGAATTCTGGTGCACAAAAGGGGCTTATGGCTCCGGGTGTGGTGATCGCAGTTCTTGGATTGCTGTTCGTGTTGAACGTACAGGTTTTGCGGATTGGTCTAATCGAAGATATTCGTAATCCGTTCCCACCAACTGCAGAATCGGTGGCAATGGGTGAACCGGTATACGCAACGGCGTGTGCGGGTTGTCACGGTGTTGCAGGGCTAGGTGACGGACCGGCAGGTGCTGGACTTCCGAAGCCACCATCTGACTTGATTGTTCATGTGCCGCTGCACACCGATACTATTCTGTTTGAGTTCATTCGAGACGGAATAGCTCAATCCGGTATGCCCAGTCAAGACGGTACACTTACTGAATACGAAATGTGGAATCTGGTGAACTATCTACGAGCCGAGTTCGACACCCGTTAGAGCCGTCTACCTAGGCTTATAGTTCTATTCGATGTCGTTGGTAACTGCTGCGCCCGCTTCGACCATTGCTGAGATATCTGATTCGCTATAGCCAGCATCCAGTAAGACCTCGCTGGTGTGCTGTCCGAGCAACGGTGCAGGCTTGGTGATTCTTCCTGGCGTTCCGTATAACTTAGCGGCAAGCCCTATGTTTTTGGTCGTGCCAGCCGTAGGGTGTTCCAGAATGGCTTCCATGCCTCGATCTTGAACTTGAGGATCTGCCCATATTTGCTCCATATTTAGGATTGGACCTGCTGGCACGCCTGCTTCCTCAAGGATTACCAGCCATTCATCGGTGGTCTTATTGGTGGTATTGACCTGTAGCTCTTCTTCGAGCTTGGCGCGATTTACCAATCGGCCAGCATTGTCTTTGAACTCTTCGCGTGCGATGAGTTCTTCGCAACCGAATGCAATGGCGAGTCGTTCCCAGTTCGGCTGATTAGGCGCACCAACAATGATGTGCCCGTCGGACGTTTCTAGAGCCTGGTAGGGCGCAGAGTTACGGTGAGAAGACCCGAGGGGGCCGGCTACTTCGCCGGTGGCGAAGTAGCCGGCGGATTCCCATACCGTGTACGCAAGCGCTGCTTCGAGAAGCGAAATTTCCAAATATTGCCCGTTGCCAGTTTTGAGTTTGTTTATGTAGGCGGTAAGAATGCCGTAAACTGAGAACATTCCAGCATTCATATCGGCAATGGGCACACCGGCTTTCACGGGAGCAGTTCCTGGTACGCCAGTGAAACTCATGATTCCACTCATGCCCTGCGCAATCAGATCGTATCCACCACGCTTGGCGTATGGACCTGTGCGACCGAATCCAGATACCGAGCAGTAGATGATTCCAGGGTTGATCGCTTTTAGATCTTCGTAGCCGAGTCCCAGTCGTTCCATCACGCCAGTACGATAGTTTTCGATGATGATGTCGGCATCTTTGACGAGTTTTTTCATCGCTTCGACACCAGCTGACTCTTTAAAGTTGAGCACCATGCTGCGCTTGTTTCGGTTCATCGCTAGAAACGCAGCTGATTCAGTGTCGATAAACGGAGGTCCCATACGCCGGGTGTCATCGCCGCCGTTTGGCTTTTCGATCTTGATCACATCGGCGCCCATGTCAGCGAGGAGCATGCTGCAGAACGGGCCAGCGAGGATCTGTGAGCAATCGAGCACTTTTACGCCTTGGAGTGCTTCGGGCATGCCGTTAGGGTTCGGGAGAGTCTGCATGGTTTTCTTTGTAGTGGAGCTGTAATTTGAACGTTTCTAAGCGGATCGAATCTGACCGTGGAAATTCTATTCCGAATTTTCCAGTGCTGCGGTCTTATGCATGGCAAGCAGATGAACAATGAACTATGGGATCTTTCGGGTTTTACTGCCTCGTTTTTCATAACGCTTCACGTAAAATGCCGTGCATATTCAGATCATAGGAGATATACAACATGTTCAGCTTGGAAAATAAAGTCGTATTTGTAACCGGCGGTAACGGCGGTATTGGACTGGGTATGGCGAAGGGCTTTGTCGATCAGGGCGCATCGGTAGTGTTGGCTGCTCGAACAGTATCCAAGCTGGATTCGGCTGTTGCAGAGATAGCGGCGAGTGGTGCTGGAGATCGAGCGCTGGCGGTGCAGTGTGATGTCACTGACAGGCCATCGATCCAGGCGGCTCTTGACGCTACGGTTGAGAAGTTCGGTGGATTGGATATTGTTGTCAACAATGCCGGCACTAACAAACGAGCCGACGAGCCACATCTTCTTTCTGAAGAAGACTGGCAGGACGTTATCGACACGAACCTAACGAGCATGCACAGTGTGACGTCGCTTACGTTCCCGCTGATGAAATCACGTGGCGGTGGCAAGATCATTAACATTGGATCGATGATGTCGATATTTGGCTCAGCTTATTCACCTGCTTACGCAGCGAGCAAGGGCGGAGTGGTTCAATACACGAAGAGTTGTGCGATTGCGTATGCTAAGTACAACGTGCAGGTGAACGCAATTTTGCCTGGTTGGATTGTGACCGAAATGACTGACGAGTTCGGTCGATTATTCCCAGATCGCTATGCAGCGATTGAGGGCAGAACTCCGGCTGGACGCTGGGGTGAGCCTCAAGATTTGGCTGGAACGGCGATATTCCTCGCTTCGGACGCATCACAGTTCGTATCGGGCGTATCGATCCCGATCGACGGTGGGTATTCGGTGCAATAGGGAATAAGTACTTCGCTACTCTGCGTCAGCGCTTTTGAACATATTCTCGCGGTACCACTTCAGCTCTTCGACACTTTCTTTCACGTCATTCATCGCCAGATGTGTGCCTTTTTTGGACGGTGGACGTTCACCTTTTGGGTACCACCGTTCGATCACTTCTTTGAACGACGAAACATCGATCATTCGGTAGTGCAGGTAGTCCTCGAAAGTCGGCATTTCCTTGTGGAGGAAACGTCGGTCGACCCAGATCGAATTTCCACATAAAGGCGCCTTGCCTTTTTGAGTCCACTTCTTTACGAATTCGAGAGTCTGCCGTTCGGCTTCTGCGACATCGATTTCTGAAGCCTCGATACGGTCGAGCAGTCCTGATTTTTTGTGCTGATTAGCTGGCCAATCTTCCATGCGTGCCATTTCTTCAGGCGTACGGTGAATGGCGAGTTCAGGACCTTCGGCGAGGATGTTGAGGTCGGCGTCGGTTACGAGCGATGCGATCTCAACGATCACCTGTTCGTCGCCGAGACCAGTCATTTCAAGATCAAGCCAGACTAGATTCGTTTTTTTAGGCATTGGTCGATTCTAGGGGAGGAATGGTCGATGTGCTTGCTGAACAGTTGTATTCTTGAGGTTGGTTCTCATAGCTTCGGTTTCTGATCGATCTCGCTGGCTTTGTGTTGTTAACCTGCCTGCTGCGACGCTATACTCCGGGTTCGCACGATCCATAGGAATATCAGGAGAACCGGCTTGCCAACTAATCGTATTTTCTCGGCGAACAATGAAGGTCGAAAAGCGCATTTCTTGCAGATGCACTTTCCTTCAACCGAACTTGTTGAGCTTGCTCTGCTCGCTGGTATGGATGGTGTCGATCTTGACGGCGAACAAGGGCACTTCGATCTCTCGGAAATCGACGAGATATGTCGTGTAGCCAATGCTGCTGGAATGACGGTTACGGCTCGTGTACCATCGGTCGATGCGGTTCCAATCAAGCAGTATCTGGCGCGTGGCGTGCAAGGTATTCAGGGGCCTGGCGTTGAAAGCGGCGAGCAAGCGCAGGTTCTGTCGGATTCGTGCTACTACACTCCCGCAGGAAAACGATCGTGGGGGCCTGGTAGAGGTCACTACTACGACTACCTGCCGGCGATGAATGACAAGTTTGGCGGCAACAAGGGCTATATCGCCGATGCGAACGACAATATGTTCGTTATCGCGCAGCTCGAAAGCCAGAAGAGCATCGAGAACTTGGATGCGATTGTTTCGGTGCCTGGAATTCATTGCATAACGTTTGGTCAGAACGATATGGCGTCGTCTCTAGGCGTTCCGGGTGAGCCCAGTCATGAGAAGGTAAAAAACGCTCATGCCTATCTCGAAAAGCGTGCAAGGGCGGCTGGTAAGCACCTGCTTTCAGATCGCGTGAGCTATGTGCGAGCCACAGTGGCGCTACTAGATACGATGCGTGGTCATCTGGCCGAGCATCGAGATGATGCTGTGGGGCAGATCGAATAAACGCAACTAAACCTGTGGGAAGAGCGTAAATTGCGTTCGACTCGTTATTTCATACATCTACTCAATATTCGAGACCCAATACATGATCATTAAAACTCCTATTCCTAAAATTGAAATTGAACGTCCTTCGCCGGATTTGATAAAACGTCTGCAGGGAATTGGAAGCGCAATGGCTTCGGGTGAACTTAGGAAGCTTGGAATCAATGCATCGGTTCTCGACGGGATCAAGACGTTTACTCCTGGTACGACGGTCGTGGGACCTGCCATAACGCTTCAATACCTTCCAAAGCGTGAAGATCAATTCCCTGAAGGAGAATATCGAGATCCAGAATCACAAGTTCATCGCCACGCTTTGTACCACGCTCAGGCTGGCGACATCATCGTTGTCGATGGTCGAGGCGAAAACACGAGTGGTGTTTTTGGCGACATGATGCTGACGTATCTCAAGGGTCGAGGTGGATTGGGCATCATTATCGATGGTGCGATACGCGATATACGCGGTGCCAAAGAAACCGGCCTTGGTATTTGGCTCACCGGCGTAACTCCATATTCACACACCCAGACCGTCCAGTTCCCGTACGCCTACAACGTGCCGATCGACTGCGCCGGAACGCTCGTTATGCCTGGCGACATTATGATCGCTGACGATGATGGCTGTGTGGTTGTTCCAAAAGAACTCGCTGAACAGCTTGCCGAGGCGGGCGGTAAGCATGCTGAGTGGGAAGATTTCACGAAAATTAAGCTTTCCGAGGGTGGAGATCTTCGAAAGTATTACCCACTTTCTGACGAGGGTAAGGTTGAGTACGAAGAATGGAAGAAGACCAAAGGGTAACGTGTCGTTATTTCGGCTTTAGCCGGAAGATGATCGTTCTCTCACTTGGCAAGATAATAGAACTACACTGGAGCCCGGCTTATAGTCGGGTTCCAGTATTTAAGTACGTGAACTTTCTAGCAACGTGCTTTAGTTTGAGATTTTGTATTCAGTCGATCGTAGGGAAACGTAGATGCCATTCAACGTGGTGTTAGTCGCACCAGAAATACCTCAGAACACCGGCAACATCATTCGGTTGTGTGCGAACACTGGTGCACGGCTGCACTTGGTTGAACCGTTGGGGTTCGACCTAAGCGAGAAGGCATTACGACGAGCTTATTTGGACTATCGTGATCTTGCGAATGTGGTAGTTCACGAATCGTTCGAATCGTTCGCTGAATCTACAGACATGACCAGAGCGTTTGCTGCGACAGCTGGTGGGGTGACAACTTACGATCAAGTTGAATATTTAGATGGAGACACCGTAATTTTCGGCTCAGAGAGCAAGGGTTTGTCCGACGACGTTATCGCCAAATTCGCCCCTGATAGCCGAATAAAAATCCCGATGATGACATCCAACAGAAGCATCAATCTTTCAAATGCTGTTTCGCTGGTGGTGTACGAAATGTGGCGACAACAATCGTTCGCAGGAAGCGATGTTCCAACTCCAGATTCGAAACCTTATTTCTCTTAAGTTGATGGTCCAAGTTTAGGATTATTTTTCAAACCACTCGGAATCGAACGCTAGTGACGTCACGTGCCATAGATCGCCATCGTCCGCCTGTGGGACTTTCTGCATATACGACGACATGATGTCGTTCCACTCTTTGTTGCGAGGCGAGCCTTTGAATTTTTCAGGATCTCGTTCGAAATCGAAATCATCAGGAACTGTCAGGTACATGAACAGGTGATTTACACTTCGGAAAATCTCCATTCGTTCGATGCCGATCGCTTTGCGTTTTGTGTCGACTTCAGGCCACGCGTTGCGATGGTATTCCTCATACTTTGCAATAATTTTGGGATCGTCGATTAGGTCGACGACTTGTGCGATGGATTTCGACATTCGGTTGATTGCTCTCTTCTTACCGAGGCTGTGATTGCGTATACGACTGGAGTTGGTGCAGTAGGATGATCGCTCATTCTGTCATTAGGTCCGTACTCGGCGGCCCGCACTTGGCTTTTATTTGGAGGTTTGGATAGTGAACACGCAAGCGATTGTCGGATCGACGATTATCGATGGCACAGGTACCAAACCTGTTGCAAACGGCACGATTCTCATAAACGACGGGAAAATCACAGAAGTTGGATCTTCCGACACCGTAGTTGTGCCTCCAGATGCGACCACGATCGATGCGACCGGCAAGTTCACCATGCCGGGGATTATCGATTCACACGTTCACGTATCTCCAAATCAAGATCTTCCGAGTGATATTCGCCTAAATATTCGAGTCGGATTCAATGCCATCAACACTCTGCGTCAGTCGCTGGGTGCCGGGGTAACGACTGTGGTCAGCATCGGCGGCGGTCCACCGGCTGTTGAACTGACGAATGCCATCAAAGAAGGCTACGTCGATAGGTGTGCGAATCAAATTACGGCCGGTGTTGTGAATGCTTCCGGCGGACACGTGCGAGGAATTCATGCAGATGGTCCGTGGGAGATCCGAAAAGCTGTCCGAAAACTCGCTTCTGCCGGTTGCACAATGATCAAAACCGCTGCCACGGGTGGATTCCAGTGGGAGCACGAGCGTGTGCATTGGCCTGATTACACAGAGGAAGAGCTAACAGCGTTGGTCGACGAGGCTAGAATGCGCGATATGCCTGTCGCAGCGCATGCTCATGGGCACGAGGGATTGAAGTACGCAGTTAACGCTCGGGTGCACATGGTTCATCACGGTGCGTTGATCGATGATGAAGGACTTGAGGCGATTACGAAGGCGGATTTGTACTTCGTTCCGACTCTGTTTACGACGAATCGAGACCGTATATCGAATATCGAATATCCGTGGACGCGAGAACGGATGGAAGCGGCGTACCCGATTCACCGTCAGGGAGTTTCTAAAGCCTACAAGATGGGAACGAAAATCGCATTGGGTACTGATGGTGGTCCGGGTGATGCGATGATCGAACTATCTGAATTTGTCGACTGTGGAATGTCGCCAATGGATGCGATTGTGGCTGGTACTCGGAACACGGCGGATGCGTTGTCTATTCTGGATAAGGTTGGAACGGTAGAGCCGGGCAAAGATGCAGATTTACTGATTGTTGGCAAGAACCCGCTCGACGATATCAAGTCACTTCAAGTTCAAGACAATATCTCGCTAGTCATGACGCACGGCAAAGTTCAAACTACTTCCGAAGAGATGAAGACTTACCTTGATTCGCGACTGAGCGGACCGCCAAGGCGAATCGTTCGTGTGAACACGGAGATGTAACGACCCGATCTACCCTCGTTCGGCTTTGTCGTACTCGGCGTAGATGTATGGGTGCTCGGTATCGTAGTGGGTGAGCGTGTCGGGATTGTCGATACGGCCACTTGGACGAACGTCGTTGCCTTTGATTCCGTTGACCTTATCGCCTAGATCGTGACGGCATGATTCGATCAGGCCGGTGAGCCGTGCTACAACATCGGGATGCTGGTCGAATACGTTCACGGTTTCACGGATATCAGCTCTTAAATCGTATAGCTCATTGATCTCCTCATCGAGTTTGCGAACATGAAGCTTCCATCTGTCGTCACGTACCGCTTCGAGTGTGTTTCCGGCGTAGTAGAAAAATTCGCTGCGCGGCGACTCGGTTGGTTCAGTCGCGAACATCAGGGGCGATACATCGACGGTGTCGGTAGTTCGATCCTGTGGAAGTTCAGCTCCTGTCAGGCCAGCAATAGTTCCGAAGAAATCGATCGAAGAAGTAAGCTCGTTTCGTACTTCGCCAGCTGGAATTTTTCCTGGCCAACGCATGATGCACGGAACGCGTTGACCGCCATCCCATGTCTGTCCTTTTCGTCCACGAAGTGCTCCGTTGCTGCCGCCCTGATCCTGCAAACGAGATCCGTTGTCGCTGGTGAAAATCACGAGCGTATTCTCGTCGAGCCCCTGACGTTTGAGTTCGTCGAAAATAACTTCGGCAACCCAGTCGACGCCCGCAACACACGCTCCGTAGTCACCGTTTTCTGAGGCATTTACGAGATTTTCTGGTGCGTAGAGCGGAAGGTGCACATACATGTGTGCGAAGTACAGGAAGAAGGGGTTCTCTTTGTTGCCCCGAATGAACTTCACGGCTTCTTCTGCGTACCGTTCAGTGAGCGCACGAAGATCGGGTTGCTCTTGGATAACTTCAGCATCGCGAATCAACGGTAGCGGCGGGCGACTACGGAGTTTTTCGAGGCGATCGTGATCGTCGATAGTTGGATCGTCGACTTGGCGTCCCATGTCGTTGCTGTAGGGCAGTCCAAAGTAGCTGTCGAATCCATGATTCGTCGGCAGGAATTCTTCTTGATCGCCTACGTGCCACTTACCAATGATTTTTGTTGAGTATCCAACGTCTTTTAGTGCACCAGCAATCGTAGTCTCATCTGGGTTGAGTCCGATGGCATCACCAGGGAACAGAACATGGAAACCATCGAATTCTCCAAAGCCAATTCGCTGCGCGTAACAACCTGTGAGGAGTGCTCCACGGGAAGGAGAGCAGACGCCTGAGGCAACGTAGAAATCAGTAAATCTCACACCCTCGGCTGCCATATTGTCGAGCGCAGGGGTTTTGTTTATCTTGGATCCGTAAGAGCCTAGATCTCCGTATCCAAGATCGTCGCAATTGATTAGTACGATATTTGGCTGTGCCATTTGGCTCCCGTTTATATTTCACTGTTGCCCAGAAAACTTTAGACAGTGTGCACGTAAAAACAAGGCTAGAACAGTGATAGTGAAGTCATTTTTCGGGCAACCGATTGGAATCGGAAGTGGCAACTGAGATATGGTCTTGTTATATCGTCTCGTTAAATAGGACGGTTCTTGGAGCCGTTTGGAGTCTTATCAATGCTGTTCTTCCTGCTCGCAAACCTGACCGATGATGGCCTACAGGCTTGCGTTGAAAACCCTGATGCGTTCGCTGAGGCGTGCGACAGCATCAATGTGCCTGGTGCACGTTTGCTTTCGAGATACGCCACGTTAGGCCAGTACGATTTCGTAGTTTTGGTGGAAGCTGATAGTGCCCAAACAATGTCACGGCTATCGGTGGTGCTTGGGGCGAATGCGCACGTTCACGTGGAGTCGATGCAGGCTATAACGGCTCATCTGATGTCGGAGCGAGAAGAAAAACTCATTCACACAGGAAATCCAGCGAAAACTTCAGTTCCAGTAGAACCCGCCGAAGCGGCGAGTTAGCTGGTTGGAATGACGTATACGTGTGCGCTTCATTGACGACTGATTTCATATTAGTGCGGCGTTTTCTTGCAACAGCTGAGTGATTCGGACAAATCCTGAAATATTGCGTCCGATGCTCAAAACCTTCGAGTCGTTCGTCAATAGAATCATCATGCCATCGTCTTTACTGGTATTTATTTCCGGAATAGCTATGGTGCTTGAAGACATATTTGTAACTATTGGGATTATCGGCACCGTGGCGACGATAGTCATAGGAGCAGGTGTGTTGAGTCCACGCATGCGCAAACAGGACGCCATTTGGCATCGCCACTTCGTATAATCGTTAGATGTTTATTGGCAATGTTGAAGTAAAAGGGCTGGCGCGACTGGCCCCAATGGCTGGAATTTCTAACGCTGCGTACCGCATGGTCGCCCGCGAATGCGGGAGTGCACTTACTACGAGCGAAGAGATAGATGCGACAGGTCTGACTCGCAAGAATACGAAGACCCGTTACGACATTGCAAAGTACCTTCCTGAAGAGAAGCCAATTGCATTGCAGATTCTCGGATCCAATGCCGAGACACTAGTGCCTGGTGCACAGTGGCTGCAGGATCAGGGTGCCGACATCATCGATCTGAACATGGGTTGCCCAGTTCAGAAGATCACGAAGACAGGTCGCGGCTCGGCGATGATGAAGGATGTGGCGAAGACCGCAAAAATCCTCGAAGCCATGCGTGCTGTACTTACTATCCCATTTACGATAAAAATTCGCAGCGGTTGGGATGAAGAGCACCTAAACGCAGTTGAAGTTGCGACGATGGCCGAAGACATTGGAGTGGATGCGATTACTGTTCACCCGCGAACTCGAACACAGCAGTTCACGGGGCTTTCCAAGTGGGACATGATTACCCAAGTCGTAGATGCAGTGAATATTCCAATTACAGGCAACGGCGATGTGAAGTCGATGTCGGACGCACGACGTATGGCATCTGAAACGGGCGTTGAGTCGGTGATGATCGGCCGAGGCGCCATGGGCAAGCCTTGGGTGTTCGACGAGTCGTTTGAGGGGCTTTCAGACCAGGCCAAGTACGAATATCAGACGCGAGTCGTTAACCGCCACACTGAACTCATAGTCGAGTTGTTCCCTGAGCACGTCGGTCTAATTCAGATGCAAAAGCACCTGTCGTGGTACGCCGGTGGCCGAGAACGAGTTCGTGCGTTCAGGGTCGAACTTTTTGGGGCGAATAGCTACGAAGAGACACGAGATGTGTTCGACCGCTATTGGGCGTCAGTCGATCCTTCGATTTCCGAACAGCCAAATATGGCTGCTGTTTAGCTCGCGGCGCGTTTCGCTTGGCGACTGTTAGTCGCTAGAAATTCCATACGATTTGCACCATCAATAGTAGGATGATGATCAATGTGGTTGCGACCGCCGGAACTGTTAAGTATCGTCACCAAAGCGCTAAGCTCCCACTATCGGCATACCAAGCGGAAACGCACGAATCACCTGCTGTAAATATTCGGTACTAATCGTTTGTGAGCCATCAGCGTCGGCCAATAGCCCATTGCACTAGACGCGAGTTTGGTGCGCCCTGTGGGGATCGAATCCACGACCTGCGGATTAAAAGGCAGTGTCACACTACGATTCGGCTACCGATACTTACGTTCATAGGGCCTGAATCTACAGCGAAGTCACCTGAGTCGACTCGTTCGGATCCTGACGATAACGGCCCGCTGTTGGCTGCGCTTCGCCACTATCATCCATGGACCAGAACACATTGTGATCCCAGTTTTCGTCGGATCGGTCAGGGAAGTCTTCACGGTAGTGGCTACCTCTGCTTTCAGTACGATGCAGAGCGGCTTTTGCCATTAAGTCGGCAGTAAATACCAGATTGTCAGTCTCGAGAACCCGGAGTAATTCATCACTATTGGTGACCGCCACATCGCGTAACAGCTGTTTTCGTAGCGAGGAACACTCTGATTTCATATCTTCGAGTAGTTCTGCATCACGCACTGCAATCAAAGATTTACCCGCTCGTATTTTGAGCGTCTTCCTGATCTCGAACCATGAGCCTTCGCCCGACCCGTGGCCAAATCCATTCATTCGGCTCATTGCTGGCTCAAGTGAGCTTTCAGTAAATTCCTTGTTCCCAGCACTACCAGCACGTTCTGCAGCCCGCTCCCCTGCTCTTTTGCCAAATACGTTGCATGCGGCGAGCATTCCTCCACCGAGTCGATCTGCGCCATGAGGTCCTGCGATCGTTTCGCCAACAGCAAACAATCCCGGCACCGTCGATTCGCCGAATTCGTTGACTCGGATACCGCCGTTAATAGCGTGCGCCGAATGAGCAATTTCAAGTTGCTCGTCTATCAATTCGATCGTTGCGGGAGGTGGATGGTGCTGAGGTCGCGAGGGTTTTACTTTACTGAGATCGACTCTGCTAAAGTCGACGGTGATCGAATTGCGCTCACCGCCATTCCCGGCTCGAAGTTCGCACTGAATTGCGATATCGAGCCACTTAGAAATGTCCCTCGTGCTGTAGGGGTAGTGATGAGTGCGTTGCTCATAAACGTCCTCGACTCGGATCCCTGCTGGCAGATATTTACTGAGGAACTCCTCTCCAGCAGCATTTCTAAGAACCGGATTGAGCGTCCACCAAGGTCCACCACCCATCGGTGGGGTACCTTTTACTTCCCTCACCATGTATTGCATAAATTCCAGATTGACGAGTTCGGCGCCCGCACGAAAAGCCATTGCGTAGCCGTCGCCAGTGATGTCGCCCGGCGTGTGGCTCAAAGGGAACATTTGGGCAGCGCCACCGGTCGCCATTATCACCGCCGCAGCTCGATAAAATACGGTCGCTCCATCGCCATCGAGTCCTAGCGCGCCAGTGCATTCACCGTCATCGACTATTAGATCGACGATAGTGACGCCTTCATGCACTTCAGCGTTGTGTCGTCTCGCTTCAACCGCCAGCGATTCAACCATGTTGCCGGTATGTCCGCCGGATTTACTTGCCATCATTCCGTGGGCGCGTGGCTGCGACGCGAAGCACGAGTATCCCGAATAGTGTTTCCGCTTGCGCTCAGGGTCGGCGAGAAGTTCGAATCCCCATTTTTCAAGTTCGAGCAAACGCTCAGGCGATTCTTCAGAAAGTATCTTGGCCATCCGGGCATCCGCCATTCCGGCCGCAGCTGTCATGATGTCCTGATAGTGAACTTCAGGACTGTCCTCACTACCCCCACATCCATCTGCCGCCTGCCACGCCGATCCGACCCCGATGGAGTTCATACCTGGATAGTTTGTGGAGCCAGACTTCCCAAGTTTCTTCTTCAGCACCATCGTTACCGAAGCACCGTTCGCTGCAGATGCAAGGGCCGCTCGAGAAGCTGCGGCACCACCACCGATGACAAGCACATCTGTCACCTGAGTTCGAGCTGGCTCGATTCTAAAAGATGTTCTCAATTCGTAACCCCAGTAGCGATAGTGCCTGATTTTTCGAGCCGAAAAATATCGTTTTCAGATAAACCGAGCTCAGAGAGGATTTCCGCCGTATCTTGCCCAATATCGGGTGCACCGCGTTTTACTACTCCAGGCGACATCCCCATCTTGACCGGCACTCCAACATGATTGTGCACTGCACCCGACTGGGTCGTCGTTTCGACGATCATCCCATTGTGTTTAACTTGCGGCTGCTCAAGAGCCATTTTTGAATCGAGAATCGGAGCCGTCATAACATCAAATGACTCAAGGGCAGGAATCCACTCTTCGGCCGATTTCTCTGAAATCTGATTTTGAAGAAGATCATGAAGCTCGGCGGCGTGATACGACAGATTTTCCTCGGAATCGAAGCGCTCATCCGTTGATAAATCTACGATTCCCAACGCCTCGCATAGGTTCGCCAGTGGATTCGCCTTGAACAAGGCTGTGACCACGATGTAGTCGGTCTTGGTTTTGTATATACCACCATCGAGTGGATTGGCTCCGTGCATTGGAGTTCCGGTGGGAAGAGGATTTGCAGCCCCAGCAACCTGCCACGCCTGCATCCACATCATTCCGTCGAGAAGAGAGACTTCGACGGTTTGGCCTTCCCCGGTCGATTCGCGTACAAATAATGCCATCAAAATCCCTTGAACTAGCAGATTTCCGGCGGTCATATCTGCGACGGGCAGTGGAAGCTTTCTCGGAACACCACTGGAATCTGCGTTGTTGTACATCGCTCCACTCAACGCATCGGCTACCGTCTCGTGCCCCGGCTTGCGAGCCTCAGCCATCGGACCCGACGTTCCAAATCCAGTTCCTGTTGCGTAGATTATTCGCGGATTGCGTACTTTAAGTACTTCGTACCCAAGCCCAAGTGATTCCATGACACCCGGTCTGAAGTTATTCACAACTACGTCTGATTGGTCGGCAAGTCGGAGAATTAGATCGATACCTTCTGCCGACTTCAAGTTCACTGCGAGTGAACGCTTGTTTCTATTCAGTGCTGCGTAACTCAGACCAACGCCGTCCTTGAACGGACCAAATGCCCTTGCCAGCTCGCCTGATCCGGGACGTTCGACCTTGATAACGTCTGCACCGTGATCAGCCAGCACCGCGGTTGCAGCGGGGCCCATGATGACCTGAGTGAAATCAAGAACTTTGATATTCGAAAGTGATCTGATAGCCATCATTAGGCGTCTTCCCATTCAGGTATGCGTTTTTCAGAGAAAGCCTTAGGACCTTCGGTAAAATCGTTCGATGCTTTTAAGCGTTCGAACATGGAATACTCAGTATCCAGCACATCCCAATAGGGTTCGTCTCTGCCGAGAATTGCCGCCTGTTTCGCGGCCTGAAGGGCCTTTGGCGAGCATTCCAACATCTCGTCTGCCATGGCGATTGCAGATTTCATAAGCTCATCTGATGAAACAACCGTATTCACGATCCCAAACTCTTGGGCACGATCAGCCGAGATAAACGATCCGGTCAGTATCATCTCCATGGCAAGTTTCGTGGGGATGGCTCGGGCCAGACCTTGCACTCCGCCACCATCTGCCATTAGGCCTCGTTTTGCTTCAGGCAATCCGAATCGAGATCTATCAGAAGCTATGACAACGTCGCACGCCATCGCCAGTTCAAGCCCGCCGCCCACCGCGTAGCCATCGACTGCGGCGATGACGGGTTTCCACAGACCAAATTTAGGATGATTAAAAGCGTCTTCACGAGTCTCTTCAAAATCTCGAATCGAATCGGCGTTTTCGGTGCGCCACTTAAGGTCGTTTCCAGCGGAAAACGCCCGACCTCCAGTGCTGGTCAATATAGCGACCCAAATAGAAGGTGTATCTCGAACAATTTTGAACGCATCCGACATCGCTTCAACAAGCGGTGGGTTCAGAGCGTTCATTGCCTTGGGACGGTTCAGCGTGATGGTCGCAAGATGTCCATCGAGATCAAAATTTAGTACGTCGAACATTGTCACCACTCAATCTTTGGAAATTGCTTTCCGAAAAATTTCTCCAAAACAGGAATTCGGACATCACATTAGGCTACATTCGCCGGGCAATCCGGCAAGGGCTGCTTCACGTAGATTCGGAACTAGAAATTCTACTCTCAGATTACGATAGTACCTACTTAGAGGGACTTCGATACTCCTTGGAAATCACCAGAAAAAAAAGCCACCGGCATGCCGGTGGCTTTCTAATTCGAAAAAATTCGAGTTTGGTGCGCCCTGTGGGGATCGAATCCACGACCCGCGAATTAAAAGGTAGTGTCTCCGCCTTGGATCACCAGATCGACCGGATTTTGTCAGAACTCAGTGCTCCGGTCGAAACTAGATCGACCTGAATACATCATCGGTCACTGTATTTAAGCTGAGAGCTCGGTCATTAGAGTTGACCATCTGTCGGTGAAAATCTTCCGTCGAACATCCGCCGGGACATGCTCATTTCCCGCTGACTGGACTCTCAAATAATTTCGTAGTTCGTCGAAAGCATTGCAGAGTCGGCTGGCGGGCTCGAACTTTGCGAAGCCGAGCATCGGGTAATAGCGCTGCTTTATCGATCTATGGTCTTGCTCGATACGATTATTCAAATACTGATTGTCCCGATGCAAGACCTTACGACCAACGATCCAACGGATTGCCTTTGTGTAAGCAGGATGTTTGTCTGTCGTCATCCGCAATGGCTTACGCCCTGCACTATCGATCAGACGGCGTAAGAAACGTCGCACAGCATGTTTGTCTCTGTGCTCACTGAGCATGGAATCAAGCATATTTCCTTCTCGATCGATAGCGCGATAGAGGTAACGCCAATTGCCACTTACTTCGATATACGTCTCGTCCAGATACCAGGAACGACCGGCAATTCCACGCCGTTTCGCACGAAGATACTCACAGACCAACGGAGCAAATCGAAACTCCCATACTCGGATTGTTTCGTAGCTTAGTTCGAAACCTCGCTGCAACAGAAGTTCAGCAACATCGCGAAACCCGAGCTTGCATCTAAGTCGCCAGAGAACAGCGAGTAAGACGATGTCCGTCGGGAACTGGAGATCATTGAACGGGGTACCTGAACGTTCGTTGAATCGCCTGTCGCAGTCTTGGCAATAGAAAGTTCGATAGCCAAGTGAGGTTCGATATTTTCTCTTCGAAATGGACGTAGATAGGCAGTGTGGACAGGACATAAACAAGATTTCCTCAGCAAGTAAGGAATGATGCTATTCTGCCCCGACACCGAGTTCCGACAGAACCGTCATCGAGGAGTGAGTATCGCCACTTACCCGTTCGGTACCCATTTCAGGACGTGCGTGGCAACTGCCACTACTTCACCCTTTTGGTTGACCACTTCGACCGCCGCAGATGACCGCCGGTGTTCTTTGTCGATTTCCGTTACTTCGTAGTTCACTGTGATCGTGTCGCCAAAGTAGACGGCACCGAGAAACCGCACGCGGTCATATCCGAGCGACACGGCGGTTTCATCCGGAGTTGGACGAGAGTGCTTCCTTAGAATCGCGGATGATGCAGTCGACATGTAACCGACTAGCAAAGCACCATGCGCAATCCGGGCACCGTACCCGCTTTTGCGCATGTACTCCTCGTCAACGTGGTTCGGCGCGAAGTCGCCAGTGATACCAGCGAACCCATACACATCCGACTCACTAACAGTTTTCGAAAACGAGGCGCTTGCGCCAACATCAATCGGAAAGTTTTTTGTCAATAGAAGTCCTCAACATTCAGTGAAAGAAAACGTACCACGCGCACCTAAATAAACCTCGACCTCTCCTTCGCTAAGCTCATCCAATCGTGAGAATCCTGAATCTCGCATATCGTCTAGTGACGACGTTTCAGCGTACTCAGGATGTGATCGTAAAAACCGCTCCCGCATGGAATCCGTATTACTGCTATTAATCTGCTCATACTTCGAGTTTTGGGCTTTCCCAGTCAAGATATATTCCGAGTATCTAAGTGCTAATTACACAATTTTGTAGTGCGGCGCGCTGGTGGGTTGGGCGTGTTCGATTAGGAATGTGGTGAACGCTCGACCCTGTTCCAGATCCCTCGACTGCGATGACTTCGCTCGGTAAGTTGATTAGTGGCAATGGGTCGTGAGTATCCAACATCGCGATTTTACCCTCACCCCAGCCCTCTCCCACTGGGAGAGGGTGTAAAGCACCGCAAGAACTAAACCGTTGGTAGCGGCATATCGTCGCCGGTTTCGTCTTGCCAGATGCGGATTCGAGCTGCCATCTGGCGAATTCGATCCTTGTGTTCCGGTTGGTTGAACAGGTTTGTGAGTTCAGATGGGTCGGTGTTGAGGTCGTACAGTTCACACTGATCACCGGGCGAAAGATTCAGCTTCCAGCGATCACCAGTCACAACTCCACGCCACGGAATCGCAACCATTCGATTGATTTCTGGTGAGCCTAAATTGCGGTCGCCCATACCGTTCCACTGAATGAATACGTCGTTGTCTGAAAGATCTTCTTCGCCACGTAGAACAGGTCGAAGCGATTTGCCTTCAAGGTGATCTGGAATATCGCTGCCTGAAAGATCAAGCAATGTTGGAACAAGATCGACTTGTCCGATAGAACCAGGGATTCGTTTTGGTTGCATATCGGTCATCCACGGGACGTACATCAGGAACGGCACGTTGGAAGCTTCTTCGTAAAGCGCGCGCTTCTCGAGCATTCCGTGATCGCCAGCCATCTCACCGTGCTCGCTAGTGAACACGACGATGGTATTGTCGGCCTGTCCGCTTTCTTCGAGAGCTTCGAAGATTTTTCCGAGTTGGTTGTCGACTAGAGTTACGTTTGCAAAGTACTTCGCACGAAGCGTGCGGAAGCCTTCTTCGGTCGTGGTGTCGTGGAAATCTCCTCCGGCTTCACCTAGAGGATTATTACCACCGCCCATGTAGTAGTCAGATCGTAACCGGTTCACGAGCGAGCCTGAATCGGGTCGAGTGCGGAAACCGGGACCTACTTCAATTTCATCTGGATCGTAGAGATCGTTTAGCGGACCTGTGTAAGGCGGGTGCGGCTCGAAGAAGTTAACGTAGAGCATCCATGGCTGATCGGCGTGCCTGCCTTCTGGATATTCAGTGATGAACTTCGATGCAGTGTGACCCAAGAACGCTGCCTGAGTCTGTTCTGCAGTTAGCTCAGTCGTCCCTGTCCATGCTTCGTAGGACATCGACATTGATGGTGGCTCAACTCCGTGATCGATGAGCCACTGGTTGTAAGGAGCTTCTTGATATCGGTATTCCTTGCGAGTAATTCGTACTCGCTGGAAGTCTTCAACCGCCTCCCATTTGTCGAATCCGTGCTGGGCGGTCATATCATCACCCAAGTGCCACTTGCCCATGTGTGCGTTGTAGTACTCGTCATCGATCATGTCGCCGATAGTCTTAATGTCGCGTGAAAGCGGGATATTGTTTCGCTGTAGACCAGTTCCGTACGGGTACAAGCCCGTCATGATAGACGCACGAGCCGGTGTACAGACTGGCTGGGTTACGTAAGCGTTTTCAAATACGAAACTCTTCTCGGCGAGCTTGTCGAGATTTGGGGTTTTGATCCAATTGTTACCGTAGGCAGCCATCGAGTCTCGACGCTGCTGATCGGTAAGGATGAAAAGGATGTTGGGCTTACGTTCTTGCATTTTTTACTTCTAGGTTTCTAGGTGGTTTGCGTAAGTTGTGCGAATTCACTGAAAGTCAGAGTCTACGTGTTACCAGCCACCGGAAGGTTACGGCAATCCCGCCCGCGCGTAATCATGTGCGGGATGTGCGAGAGTAATCTCTAACTATGGGACTAATTTTGCACGAACAACTTGAGACTGATAAAACTCGGCTAACACCGCTGGCAGGTGAAATCTCTGATGCGATGATGGCGATTGAGGGCGATTCGCTGCTTTCGGAGTCACGTCTCAAATTCCCGCGTCTATTCCAAGCGCCGCCAGTGAGGCACGACGATTATCTTCAGGCAGTTTCACAACGCTTGCAGTACGAACCGGGACAGGTTGCCTGGTGGGGATGGTTGTTCTTAGAAAAAGAATCTCGAAATGTGCTCGGTACGCTTGGCGTCAGTGGGCTGCCTAGCGATACAGGTGCAGTTGGGATAGCGTTTTCGATCTACTCGGATAAAGAGAATCTGGGATGCTACAAAAGCCGTAGTCGATTGGATTCTGGCGCAATAATGCGTGAAGTCGCTCAGGGTGACGATTCATCCGAAGAATTTTGCAGCCGTTCGAGTTGCTCAATACTCGAAGTTCGAACTGAAGGGAACGTTTGTCGACAATGTTGTTGGCGAAGTTCACTTGTACGAGGCTAAGAAGCGCGTGATCGTGCCTCCGCCTTCTGCACTGGTCTAGTCGTTTCGTTACTACCATTGCTAATTGTCATATCGATTCGTGACCTCAGACTGATATCACCATAGAATTACTTCATTGTTTATTTCGTGGGTGCCCATGGAAGTTATGCCGGTATGGATGCCGGCTTGGAGATTTAGTTGACCGATAAGCCAGTTGAAACCTCAGAAGTTAAGTTCGAATCGTCGGCTAAGAAGAAGCGCTATACTCGACCGTGGGGCTCATACGAAGTGCTCACCAGTGGTCCTGGATTCCAGACCAAACGCTTGACAGTGAAGTCTGAAAAACGACTTTCCTTGCAATGGCACCGACACCGTGACGAAACGTGGGTTGTGGCCCGCGGTACAGCGGAAGTTACAGTTGGTGAAGAGCAGCACACGCTTGGACGTGGCGAGACAATGTTCGTTGCTCGCAATATTCACCACCGGATAGCGAATATTTCAGCGGTTGAGCCTTTGGAGATCATCGAGATCCAAACAGGCGATTACTTAGGCGAAGACGATATCGTTCGAGTAGAAGATGACTTCGGTCGAGCTGAGTAGGCTTTGTCTCTGCATCTGTCAGGTATAGTGCCGCATCTCAGGGTTGGCGGGACAAACGCAGACTTTTATTTTCGACAGAATTTATTGACGCCCAATTGCGGATCGCCAATGAACGGGGAGAGATTCGATGGGCCAGCTTCTAGTAGACGATAAATTTCCGGATATCGAATTGTCGATTGCCGGAGGTGGCACTATGTCGCTTCCAGGCGATGTGGCTGGTAGCTGGACCTACGTATTGCTCTATCGCGGAGGCTGGTGACCGTACTGCACTCGGCAGTTAGCCGATGTAGAAGCTTCGATTACTGAACTGAACGAACTCGGTATCAAGATCATTGCCGGAAATACGGACGGCGATTCTGATACAGATCAAACACATTCGGATCACGATCTTTCGTTCCCAATTGCGCACAGTGTGCCGGTTGAAGTCGGCGAGAAGATTGGCGCTTGGATTGGCGAGCGACAGGGTGAGCCGATGATTCAGCCGTGCGAATTTGTACTGCGACCCGACGGTACTGTGGCTGCCTCGTTGTATGCAACCACGCAGCTAGGCCGAATGAATCCGTCCGAGGTTGTTCGATTCGTGAAGGCGCGAATTTAATAGAGCGTCACCTAGACGGTTCTTGTCGGCTTAGTGACTTCACCCTCACCCCAACCTTTTCCCACTGGGATAGGGGGCGAACTCGATGGGCCTACTTCAGTGCCACTGAACCGTCTTCTCGGATTGGTGGCGCTACTAGGGCAGGATCGAATGGGTGCATCGCGGGGGCGTCTTCGTTGAAGATGACTCCAAGTCCCGGCTTCTCTGACGGCGTGTACCAGCCGCGTTCGAGCTTGATGATCTCATCGGTCATATCTCGGCGTGGCGCAATCTCTTCCTGCACCGATTCCTGAACGTCCCACGATGGCGATGAAGTGCCTATGGCAATGCATGCAGCAGTAGCGATTGGCCCTTGGAAGTTGTGCGGGCAAATCTTGATGTGATGCGCTTCAGCGATTGTTGCGATCTTCTTCACACCCGTAATTCCGCCTGCGACAGCGATGTCGGGTTTGAAGAACGCAGGCTTCGCAAGTTCTGCGTACTCACGGAACTCCCAAATGCCCATATTTCGTTCACCAACTGCGAGCGGGAGTCGCATTTTGGCTGCGACGTCGCCCATAGCTACAACTGAATCAGGAACGATAGGATCTTCGATGAAATAGGGGCGCAGCTTGGCGACTTCTTCGCAGAATGCAATCGCTTCGTGCGGCTGCATGTTGCGGTGAATTTCGATTCCTATGTCGAAGTCCCAACCGACGGTTTCTCGAACGGCCTCGACCATTTCGACCGCCAAACCGATCATCCTGGTGTAAGTCAGCTCAGCCCAATTTTCAGGCATTGGAGTGAACTTGAGAGCGGAAAATCCCTGGTCGAGAGCTTTCTTGGCTCCAACTGCGCATTCCTCTGGAGTGTTGCCACCGATTCCTTGCGCTATACCGCGTATTTTATGACGAACTTTTCCGCCCAGAAGATCCCAAACTGGAGCCTGAAGTCGCTTGCCCTTGATGTCCCAAAGCGCCATATCTATGGCACTAATCGCTCCACCGATGCTGTTTCCTCGGAACGCCGAGTTATAGCGCCAGAGGTAGCTCCAGATGTGCTCAATATTGCCAGCGTCCATACCGATCAGCGCATCGGAGAATCCGTGAATGGTTGCCTCTGCGGCTTTCGGATATGACCAGTAGCACGACTCACCGATGCCTTCGGTACCATCTTCCGTGGTGACTTTCACCACTAGATAACGGGACACAAAGAACGTTTCTATTTTCGAGATTTTCATTTGTTTTTCTTGGGTTCATACATGGCTAGCAAGGATCGTGATCGTGTTAATACAGAGCCGGGGCTCCTAGATATTCCAGTGGGCGTTGATGCTGGCTTCGTATTGGGCTGTTTCTTCGTTTTCGATCTCTGCGACGGTTACGGGGCGACCGAGTACCGACGATTCGAGAGCAGCGTTACAAACTGCGAGGTCTTTGCGACCGACGTAGGCATCGACTTCCGGCTTGGTTCCGTCGGCAATACATTGCCCTAGTTCGTAGTATTCGAGCGCAACTAGGAAGCGGTCAGCGTCTTCAAATGGCGTGTCGTACGAACCGAGCCGATCGCTACCGAATAGTCGTGCTGGCAGTTCGTCCAAATGGAAATTGGGAACGAGTTCGAGAACTTCATCGCCTGTGACTTTTCCTACACCATCGATGGTGAGTGTCAGCGGGTCGCCTCGACGCTGCTTGGCGGGCTCCATCGAGCCTTTGCTGCCGTAGATCATTCCGTACTGAATTGGTTCGCCATGAGCCGCCCAGAACGATGTCCACTGACCGATCGCACCGCTCTTGAACTTGAGTGTCGAAATGACCATATCTTCAGCTGTGGCATCGATTTCGTCGGGAACTTCGTTCGCCCAGTGGTCGTAGAAGTTGGCGACGCCGATTTTTTCGCCCTTGTATCGCTTGGGTTCCCAGATTTTCGATACAGCGTAGACCTCTTCGATATCGCCGAGGTAGTACATCATCTGATCGACAGCGTGGACACCGGCATCAACAAAGATTCCACCGATGTTCTTGTAGTGTCGCCACGGCCAAATGATGATGTCGTTTCCGCCCCGAGCCGATCCTAGAAGAAAGCTGTAGGGATCGCCGATAGCTCCAGAATCGAGAAGCGCTTTGTTGAGTCGACACATTGGGTCGCGTCGTTCTTGCTCACCAACACTGAGCACTTTGCCGCTTCGCTTCCAAGCGTCGATAACTCGATTACAGCCTCGAACTGTGAGCGAAAGCGGTTTTTCGCAAAGAACGTTGTAGCCTAGATCGAACGCCATTTCGGCGACGAGATGATGTGATCCAGAATCGGTGGTGATATCGACCGCTTGGATATCGGGTCGCATCTTCTTCATTGTTTCCATCGAGGTGAAGATTTCGGGGCGACTGCCGAGCATTTCCTCGGCTTTGTCAGCGAGGTGAATGGCATTTTCTTCACGGGTGTCGCATACCGCAACGAGTTCAACGTTGGCCATGCCGCTTTCGTAAAGAGCGCCAAGCGCACGTAAATGTCGGCCACCCATGCCGCCAGCACCGATTATCGCAATTGGAATTTTCACCATTAGTTTGATCCCTTTTTATCGGTCTTGAACGCTTCCGTCGAAGCCGATTGGGGTGTCGAGTATTTTTGGATTTTCGGGTCCGGAAAGGGCTGCTTCGTTTAGTTCGATACCGAGTCCTGGTCCTTCTGGAACGATGAGGTATCCATCGACCAGTTCAAGCGGAGTTACAAGTAGATCGCTTTTAGGTGGCTCCGATTCGCCTGTGTATTCCTGAAGCGCAAAGTTTGGAATACAGGCGTCGAGCTGAACACAGGCTGCCGTGCTAACTGGAGAAAGAGGATTGTGAGGAATGACCTTCACATGCTTCGCTTCAGCCATCGCTGCGACTTTCTTCGATCCTGAGAGTCCGCCACACAGGCAGAGATCAGGCCGAATGTACGATGCTGCATTCGCTTCGAGAAGTTGTTCATATTCGAAAATAGTTGTGAATCGCTCGCCGGTTGCGATTGGAATATTGCAGGCGTCGGCAACTTCACCCATTCGGGCTGGGCTATCAGGAAGCATAGGGTCTTCGTAGAAGAACGGATTGAATTGTTCGAGTCGTCTACCAAGCCAAATGCTTTCGGCGGGAGCCATCTGTCGATGGATTTCCACACAGATATCTACGTCGCCACCAACCGCTTCTTTCACAGCACCCACGCGGTCAACTGCTTCGTCGGCCCACTCGGTGTACGACTTGTGGAGGTAGTAGTCGGACGAGAACGGAGTGAAGCGCACGGCGGTGAAACCGTCTTTCGCCGCGGCAACGGCACTCGCTACGAGATCATCTTTAGTATCTCCGCCAACATGCATGTAGCAGCGGACTTTGTCGCGGGTCTTTCCGCCCATTAAATCGTAGATCGGCACACCAAGTCGTTTGCCTTTGATGTCCCACAGCGCTATATCGATAGCGCTCAAAGCACCTTGAACGACCGAGCCCATGAAGTGAGATGAGCGGTAGAGCCACTGGTAGTGGTGCTCGATATAGTCGGGATTTTTGCCCTTGAGATACTCCGCCATCGTATCGACCATCGTCTTGGTAGGTCGTTGCCAGCCGTGGACTCCACCTTCACCGATGCCGACAGTGCCGTCTTCGCAATAAATGCGAATCAGCAGCCAGCGATCCCACAGCATGGTTTCGACTCGTTCGATCTTGGTTGGCGCTGGCATTTTTGGGCAGGTCCGTTTCGGGATTTTTGTTTTCTTCAGGCGAGCAATAGCAGGCAAGAAACCTTTGTTAGCCGAGAAGGTAGCTCGGAATCGATGCGGATACAAGATCAATTCGGTTTGTGTTGTGCTCTTGGCGGAGTTATAACCACGGTATGAACGACTACATTGGTGAACAAGAGAGAAGATTCAATTGCTCGATCTAGTGATAAAAGGTGCGACGGTAATCGATGGTTCGGGGTCGGAAGGTCTGGTGCTGGACGTAGGCATTGAAGGCGACAAGATCGTTGCGATAGCTCCAAGAATTGATGCTGAATCTGCCGAAACGCTCGATGCGATCGGACTGGTGCTGTCGCCGGGATTCATCGACGTTCATTCGCACGACGATTTTCACGTTCTGATCGAACCTGAAGTTCGTCACAATATTTTGCAAGGGATTACGACTGCGATAGTTGGTAACTGCGGCTTTGGGGCTGCTGGTTCCGAGGCTGGCAAGGTTCAGATGAAGGCGATCAACGAGCCGAGTGCTGATCTTCCCGATTGGGCCGGGTATGCCGGTTATCTCGATGAAGTCGACAAGATTTCACCGGTGTTGAACGTCGCTGCCTTGATCGGACATCACACTGCACGCCGAGAGGCTATGGGCGGTGTGGAAGATCGCCCGCCTACGGATACCGAGCTCGCCGGGATGCTGGCTAACGTCAGCGAAGGCATGGAGGCGGGAGCTGTTGGGCTATCGACCGGACTGGTTTACGAACCCGGCCGGTATGCAAACACTGAAGAAGTTGTTGCACTAACAAAGGTCGTTGGCAAACATGGCGGTCTCTACGTTTCTCACATGCGTGACGAGGGTGGAAGGCTTCTTGATTCAGTCAAAGAGACGCTTCACATCGGAGAGGCTGCAGGAACTTCCGTTGAAATTTCGCATCACAAATCGGTTGGCAAAGATAACTGGGGCATGGTGACTCAGTCGCTAGAGCTGATCGAAGATGCGGTTGCACAGGGTCGTGACGTAACTGCCGATCAATATCCGTACACGGCTCGAAGCACGATGCTGTTTGCGCTCGTTCAGAACGGTACGTTCAACGACAGCGAAGGCGGGGCGATGGGCAAATCATCACCCGATGAAGTTTTGCTGTGTTCAGTACCGGGTCAAAGCGATTTCGAAGGTCGCTCGCTTCAAAGTTTTGTCGAAGAGTTCGATCTGCCGGGAGAAGAGGCAGCGAACAAGCTTCTTCGTGACTACTCCGGCGATATTTTGGTGGCTGCGTTTGGAATGGACGAAGGCGATGTTCGGATGGTCATGGCGCATTGGTCGACCATGATTGGAACCGATGGACTGGATCGTGGCTCGAAGCCTCATCCGCGAGCATGGGGCACTTATCCACGTGTGCTCGGCAAGTACGTTCGAGAAGAGGGGGTTATTTCTCTTGAGAACGCTATCTACAAGATGACTCACATGCCTGCCGCTAAGTTTGGAATCGCTGGCAGGGGATTGGTCAAAGAGGGCTACTACGCCGATCTGGTGTTGTTCGATCCTGATACCGTGATCGACGAAGCTACATATGAAAACTCCCGTGTCGGACCCACCGGGATGCCACATGTGATCGTGAACGGTAAGTTTGCGGTCAGAGACAGTAAGCACGCCGGATCAAGATCGGGTCGTGCTCTTCGTCGAGGTCAACTCTAGGTAAATCGTTTTAGTTTGGGAGTAGACTGCGCCCGAATAACAGCGTTCGAATAGTGTTTGAAACTATGGGACGCACAAGACCGCTAAGGAAATCACGTGCCCGAAATAATCGAATCTGTAACGGTTACTCCCATACCGTCGAGCTATCAAAAAGAACTCGGCAAAAACGCTTACATCGACAACATTGGTACGCAACGGCTTGAATGGGTCGTTCGTGCACGAAGTTCGAGCGGGGCTGAAGGCATTTCGATTGCGAATCGCATGATGCGTGAAGGTTCGGTCGAGAGCATGCTTGCGCACATTAGAGGCGCATTGCTGGGACGTGAAGTCGATCAGCTATTAGAGATTTCCGATGGCGTTGTTACTGGCGCGGGTCCAGGGATGGATCGCTGGTACCGTCGAAATGGCTGGATGACGATTCTGGCGTTCGATCTTGTTGGCAAGACCCGAGGTGTTTCTGCAATTGATCTGCTCGGTGGCAAGAAGCACGATTCGGTGCCTGCTTACGACACAACTCTCTATTTTCAAGATTTCCTGAATCCTACAAAAGGCGCTCAGCAGGTTGGTGATGAGGCTGCAAAAGCCGTTGCCGACGGCTGGCAAGCACTCAAGCTGAAGATGGGGCGAGGCGGCAGATGGATGCTCCCCGAAGCCGGAATGCGCCGTGACATTGAAGTGGTTCAGTCGGTTCGTGAATCGGTTGGACCCGATGTGAAAATCTACGTCGATGCGAACTTTGGCTACGATGGCCATCTTGATCTTTTGGACCAATACATCAAGGAAGTCACTCCACTCGATATCTTCTGGTTGGAGGAGATGATCACCCACGACGTCGATGGCTACAAAGCGATGCGAGAATCACTAGCGAAGCATGGCTCTTCAGCGTTGCTCACATGTGGTGAAGTAGATCGTAATCCGATCTCCGAAGTGTTCCAAGATCTTATCGATGATCGACTGATCGACGGCTATCAGCCCGACATCGTTGGTCATGGCTTTTTGGGCTGGATGGACCTCGAACGTCAGCTAGAAGGCACCGGTGTCCGAACCATTCCTCACAACTTTGGCAACGGCTGCTTCGGTAGCTACGCAAGCATCGTTTGGGGAGCGGCGTCGGAGACCTACGTTTCGCTCGAAGATGAACGAAATCTTCCGCACTACCTCACTCCGCTTCCTGAGTTCACGAATGGTGCATACGCACCGCCTACTGAACCGGGATTGGGCGTCGATATAGATGAGGCCGGTTATGCTCCGCATGCGAAGCATGAGAACAGGATGGAGGCGTAAATCATGCATGAGCTATCACAGCACATGATCAACAAAATTACGATTACGCCAATTGAGGGTTACTTTGGCGCACCGGGCAAGGGCCGAATCGTAGGTCGTAACTCGAAGAGCGAGAACTACGGATACAACCAGCGCGAGTGGTTGCTGCAGGTATTTACCGATTCAGGATTGGTCGGATTGAGCAATGCTCGACCTGCCATGAACCGTGGCGGAATCCTTGATATCTACAATGATTTCCAAGATCTTATCGGTCAGAAGCTTTCAGGCTTTTTCACCGTTTATGGCGGACGAGTAACCAATGTAAATCCTCGCTGGTCTGATTTGATCGATCGATACGGATTCCTCGATGTCGCCCTATTCGACTTGATTGGTCAGGCATTTTCTCAACCTGCCTACAGTCTTCTTGGTGAGAAGGTTCGGGATAAGATCGAAGGCTACGATTCGAGTCTGTACTTCCAAGACCTAGTGAACCCTGCTGAAGGTGCGAACGCTGTCGCTATCGAAGCCGCTAAGGCGGTTGAGAAGGGTTGGCGGGCATTGAAGCTCAAGCTGGGACGTCCCGGCAAATGGTTCGAGCCAAATGCTGGTACCCGCCGTGACATCGAAGTAGTCGAAACGGTACGAGCAACAGTTGGAGACGACATAAAAATTCTTGTTGATGCCAACAACGGCTACGACGGTCGTCTTGATCTGCTAGAAGATTTCGTACGTGGAATCAGCGATCTCAACGTTATGTGGATGGAAGAGATGATCACCGAGAATATCTCTGAGTACCAGAAGCTGAACGAGTTCCGAGACAAGTACACGCCTAAAACGATGATCGTTGATGGCGAAACTCACAAAGGGCGCCAGACCATCTATTGGCAGTTGATGGAACATGGTTTACTTGATGCAATTCAACCCGACATGCTCGACATGGGTTTCTGGCAGTTCCACGTGCTGGCTCGGGATATCGAGGAATCGGGAGTCGATACTCTTATTGCGCCACACAACTACAACGCCGCATATCTTGGACTCCGAGCTGACATCCATTTCGGGGCAGCCACCAAGCGATTTGTAATTGCTGAAGACTCAACGCTCGACTTCGATCTGTATCAGGGCGATGAGTACGTATTTGAAGAGGGAATGTACACAGTGCCTGATTCACCGGGGCTGGCAGTGAGTATTGATCAGGATCTTTATGATCGTGTGTACAAGCAGCACGAAACAGTTATTAGCTAGCCAACGGCATTAGGAATATTTTTCAACTATGAAAGTTCTAATTACAGGTATTACGGGGCGTGTTGGCGCGAATATTGCACAGAACTTTTTAGGTCGTGGGCACGATGTTCGCGGCATGGTGTGGTCGGGCGATCCACAAGCAGAGAAGATGAAGACTGTCGGCGCTGAGATTGTTGAGGGTGACCTGGCTAACTCTGCTGATGTGAACGCAGCGGTCGACGGGCAAGAAGTTGTGCTGCACTTGGGCGCTGCTTTTCAGGCAGGAGGTCCGTTCATACCGGAGCAGTATTTCGATACCAATGTGAAGGGTACATTCAACATTCTTGAGGCTTCCAAAAAACTCGGTGATCAGCTGAAGCACGTATTCATTACGAGCACTGACGCCACGATGTTCAAGTACCCCGAAGGCGGAATTGCTGAGCCGATTGCTGAGGATTCACTGCCGCTTTCGACTACCGATTGGTACGGCTACTCGAAGGTTCTCTGCGAAAGCTTGCTGAACCGGTATTACGCACAGGACGGTCTGCGAGGAACGATTATTCGATTCGCGAACGTTTGGGGTGCTGGTGAGATTTTGAACTTTCGACAGTTCCACTTGAGTAACTTCTTAACGCAGTTTGAAAGTCGGACTGACGACGCGGGCAAGACGACGTACGCAGAACTTCAAGCTGAAGATGCTAAGAGCGATGGTGGTCCACGTTTGATTGTGGCTCGTGATGTGAACGGTCGACCGTGGAAGAAGCATCAGGTCGAAGTTCGTGATCTTGTTCACGCCTACGAACAGGCTGTTGGCAATCCGAATACGTTCGGCAACGTTTATCAACTGGGATCGAAAGAGCCGTTCACTTGGGACGTGCTTATTCCGTACATATCTGAGAAGACGGGTATTCCGTACTCAACGGTCGATCTGCCAACGAATCCGACGTTCTATGAATACGATCTTTCGGCTGCGAAAAATGATTTTGGTTACAACCCAACATTGACGTTGAACGAGATGGTCGATGAGGGGATTCGCTATAACGCCGAGGGCGGCGGCGGAATTATTCCAACGAACGTTTAGTAATGGCTAGGGGTTGGCGTTTACGGCCTGACGCGGTTCATCGCTACATAGATGCTAACGCCGAGTCCGATGTATGCCACGATGTTTAGGAACACACCGTTCCATACTCCGAGCATCGATGCCACGGTAAAGCCGACTATCCATATTCCAAGCATGGTCACGGCAGCCACAATCCTCAGACGAGCGTCGAGTTTGTTTCTGCCTACTCTGCGTACTAAATCTCCTACTGGGGCGCCTGCGAGTGCAATGACGAATGATGCAGCCACATTGCCGATCATGAATCCAAGCGGAAGTACCCAAAGTATCCAAACGATCACTGCGTAAGCGACGCCAATTACTAGGGCGCCAACTACCGAGAGTGCAATCGCTGTAGAAAATTCGCTAGCGGTGGCACGGAAGATCGCGGGTTGACCGATGTTCGCACAGTCGGGGCATCGTCCTCCAACTGGTGACTGCACCATGCACTGAGGGCAAATCAAATCGCCACAACGTGAGCAACCGAGGTTGGAAGTTGTGTCCGGGTGTCGAACGCAGGTGCTGTCGAATGTATCGTTAGTCATTTGCGAATCAGGATACCCACAAATTGTGAATATAGATTGAAAGAATCTACAGGAATTTCTAAGATCGCAGAGGTAGCGGTTTCGTTACTGCTGAACCCATTCTTCGCGGTTTGAAATGTCTCGGTCGAACACCACACGAGTCAACATAAGCTGAACCGAAATCGATCCAGAGTTGTCTCTTAGAGAGTTAGATGTCATTCGCTTCGCAGCGGTGATCAGGGCGAACGTTACCGAGAATATTACGAGTTCCAGAGGCAGGTTAAGCAAGACTGCCCAGACAGGCATCATTATTACAGCGATCAGCCACCAAACGGCTGAATCTTTCCAAGGAGTGAACAGCACGCCTAGTGCTGGTACCGAGCCGTAGACGACTAACAATGGGAAGTTGAGTGCAAGAGTTGTTCCCAACACTGTCGCCATTCCTCTCCCGCCTTGGAACTTGGCGAACACTGACCAGTTGTGGCCGAGAATTGCCGCAATACCCACTGCTGATTCCGTGCCAACTCCCAGGTCTAAATAGCGACTTGAAATGAGAAATACTGGGAACGAGCCTTTTACAAATACATCGAATATGACAACCGGTGCTGCCCATTTGGCTCCAACTTGAGCGGTGAGATTTGACGTCCCAACGTTGCCTGAACCGTGTTGCTTGATATCGACTCCACCGATCCATTGACCTATGAGGTACGAAGTTGGAATTGAACCCAACAAGTAGGCACCAATAACGACTGCAATAGTGGTCGTGAGGTCCATCAGGTTTTACTCCAACCCTGCTGGGACACTGCCGATGTTTGATCCGTGCATCTTCTTGGCTCGATCGAGAAGCTTTGAAACTGTGTCGGGCGGTGGACCGTTGGTTCCGGGAACCGTTTCGTTCTTCGCTCCAAGAGCGTGATAGTCGGTGCCGCCTGATGGAACGAGATTATGTCGAGTGGCGATATCGAGATAGGAATCACGCCTATCGCTGGCATATTTTTCTGCGTAGACCTCGATTCCCACGAGTCCGGCCTCGACTAACTGCTTCACTAAGCTATCGAGTTTTTTCACCGTTCGTGGATGGGCGATGGCACCGATTCCGCCCGCGGAGTGGATCATCTCGAGCGCTTGGACTGGGTGAAGTTTTGGGCGGGGTATTCGAGCAATGCCATTGTCTCCGAGGAAACGATCAAATGCTTCGGCGACGGTATCGACGTGACCTGCCTCAACCATTGCTCTAGCGATGTGAGGACGTCCAACCGAACCCTTTGCCATCTCAATCACACGTTCCCATGAGACAGGACGTTTGATTTCAGCAAGTTTGTCTACCATGGCTCTTGCAGCGTCTACTCGTTCGATTCTGAACTGTTCGAGCTTCGTTTGGAGCTTGCTATTTTGAGGATCGATGAAGTAGCCGATCAGGTGAAGATCAGAATCGTCGGTGGCGGTACCGAGTTCTATTCCGGGGATTACCGATAGATGCGGATAAACGTTGGCTGTTTCAATAGCCTCGGCGACACCGTTGGTTGAATCGTGATCGGTAACGGCGACAGTCTGGAGGGTGGTCGAGGATATCTGGTCAATCAGTTGCTTCGGCGTTAGCGTGCCGTCAGAAGCGGTCGTGTGTAGATGAAGATCTACTTCGACTGGCCATTCTGGTCTGACTGCGAGGATAGAAGCGTTATATCGACTGTCTTTGGCATTTTGACCTGTTGAGTCGCTCAAACTTCGATCTGCCTATCGACCCGTTCGACTGAGGTTGCGAGACCAGTTGAGCTGTCGATATCAATCAATACCGAGTTGAAGTTGATGAGTCCGCTTCGTACTGGCTGCATACGTTGACGCCGATTCGTGAGGAATCGTTCAAGCGATCCTTCAACTTCTACTCCGAGTATGGAGTCAACGGCTCCCACCATTCCTAGATCAGTTACGAATCCAGTGCCTTCGGGTAGGACTTTGCAATCGGAAGTTGGAACATGAGTGTGAGTTCCAACCACTGCGGCTACTCTGCCATCGAGATGCCACGCGAGAGCGCCTTTTTCCGATGTTGCTTCGGCGTGGAAGTCGACTACGATCGGCTTGCCTTGTCCGAAGCCGCCAGCGAGAAGATCGTCTACTACAGCGAAAGGTGAATCAAATTCGCCTACCCATACTCGTCCGATCAGGTTGATGACAGCGATAGGGCCTGAGTCGTCGGTCGAGCCTCTGCCGGGTGTTCCGGGAGGGTAGTTGAGCGGGCGTAGGACTGGGAGATAAGGGTCATCGAGATGCTCGATGATTTCTCGTTTGTCCCATACGTGATTGCCGGTGGTGATGACATCGGCTCCGGCTTCGGTCATTTCTGCGACGGTGTCGACGGTTAGGCCGATACCCGCTGCGAGGTTTTCGCCTTGGAGTGTGACGAAATCGATATCCAGTTCGGATCTAAGGTTTCTAAGTAGTTTGTTAACGGCTTTACGGCCACCGCTACCTACTACGTCACCGATCATCAATACCCGCATACGAGCCTTTCAAAATGTGGTCGAATTTGTGAGATGACCTGATTACGTTCATCGACACGTTCAAGAATGCGGGAACCGAGCAGCGAATTCAAGTTGGTTGATAGTGCTGAGATTAAACAAAGACACCCGACGAAAATTTCGCCGGGTGTCTGGAAGTTCACTTTATGTTCGTTGGCAGCTGCTACTGAGCTACTTCGATTGATCGTGATTCTCTGATAACTACCACTCGGATTTGTCCTGGGTAGGCGAGAGTTTCTTCAATCCTTGCAACGATGTCACGTGCGAGAGCTGAAGCAGTAACGTCGTCAACGTTTTCGGGATCAACGAGTACACGAACTTCTCGTCCGGCTTGAATAGCGTAGACGCGTTCCACACCCTCGAATCCTTTAGCCACTTCTTCAAGTGCTTCGAGTCGCTGGACGTAGTTTTCTATCGTGTCGTGCCTTGCACCCGGTCGAGCAGCGCTGATTGCATCGGCAGCTGCTACAAGGAATGATTCAACCGTTGTCATTTCTCGGTCGTGGTGTTCTCGAATACCAGCTACGACACGATCTTTCTGGCCGTATCGCTTTGCAATATCGGCTCCAATCTCTGCGTGTGGCCCATCGACTTCATGCGTGAGCGCTTTACCAATATCGTGTAAGAATCCTGCAGTCTTCGCTATCTGAGGATCAGCACCGATTTGCGACGCAAGCATTCCAGCGACGAGTCCAACTTCAACTGAGTGCTGAAGAACGTTCTCACCATAGCTGTATCGATATTTTAGGCGGCCAACAAGTTTTACTAGTTCAGGGTGAAGACCTTTAACGTCGGCATCGAACATCGCTTTTTGACCTGCTTTGCGAACAGTTTCATCGACTTCAGTACGCGCCTTTTCGACTGATTCTTCGATACGAGCAGGGTGTATCCGCCCATCTTGAATAAGTTTTTCTAGCGCTAGTCGTGCAACTTCACGCCTGATTGGGTCAAAGCAAGAAATCGTTATACCCTCAGGCACGTCGTCGATTATTAGGTCTACTCCGGTTGCTGCCTCGATGGCTCTAATGTTTCTACCTTCACGACCTATCAGTCGTCCTTTCATTTCGTCATTTGGTAACGAAATGCTCGTAACTGTCGCTTCTGAAACAACTTCGGCCGCGAGTCGTTGCATGCTTGCTGCAAGAATTACTCGTGCCTTATCGTCAGCTTCGTCCTGAGCCTCTAGTTCAGCATCCCTGTATCGGCGTGCTAATTCGAACTGGATATCTTCTTCGGCCTGATCTATCAGTTGTTGTTTGGCATCGGCTATTGAAAGCCCCGAAATAGTTTCGAGTCGTTCGCCAGCCTGATGTTTCAACTCTTCCACAGCCAATTTGGCATTGGCTATTTCAGTTAGTTGACCCTTGAGCCCAGATTCAAGTTCTTTCACTGAATCTGTTCTGCCTTGGAGTGTTTCTTCTCGTGCTTCGAGACGACTCTGTTGGCGTTGTACCTCTAACCTCTGATTGTTGAGCTTAGCTTCCGCATTACTTCGTACTTTAAGCGCTTGCTCTTTAGCCTCGAGAAGAATCTCCTTACCGCGAGCGTTGGATCTGCGCATTTGCTGCGCAGAAGCTTCTTCTACTGCTCGTTGTGATTTTGTCGAAAGGAGGTTGTGAAGTTGGAAGCCAATTCCACTTCCGATCACAACCGTAACTAGGGCTACCAAGACGGCAATTAGGATGGTGTCCATCTGTGCCTCCTGAGCCAGTGGGTATTAATTTTTTTCTATGTGCGTTTAGAGAGGGAAAATTCCTCGCTACGCGAGTGAAGTAAATGGTAAGTACATCTGCGGTTTCTTGCAAGGATTTGAACAGGGAATCTGGCCCAACGGAAGGTTCTTAGAAAAAAAACGCCGCAACCAATGGCTGCGGCGTTTTTATTTTCAGTCTTGAAGAAGGCTGAGTAGAAGGATCTACTCGCCTTCGCCATCTGCACTTTCTTCGGC
>JAPKCH010000088.1 GCA_026421185.1 Dehalococcoidia bacterium
TTGTGACCACAAATATCTACATTATTGCTCTACATTTTCAGTCAGAAATATAAAAAGCAGTTCGGTGAGATAGACGTCGAAATTCTCGTTAGCCGAGCTTTGCTAGCTTGGTGTAACGGCCGCCGATTAGCCATTCGCCAGAGTAGATGTTTCCTGCAGAGTCTGTGGCTATGCCGTGAGGGCTATTGAACTTGCCTTCTTCGAGAACCGTCGAGCGGGCTGCATTGCCTGAATCGTCGAGTCCGTTTGGCCAGCCGGGTACATCATCAGTGCTGTTGCGCTCGACTCGGGCGATGGCTTCGTTCTCACCGATGAACGTTAGGAAGTCGTCGTTGATGTCGAACACTGCTAATCGTGCTCTCAGTTCGCCGACGATGATGTTGGATCCGTCGATCGCAAAGCAGCTCGGACTGGTGAGGAGCCCTTTTCCGAACGTTCGTTTGTATTTTCCTTCGAGGTCATAGACCTGGACTTGCCTGTTAGTGCGATCAGCGACGTAGAGTTCGGGATTGTCGCTACGATAGTCGACCCAAATTCCGTGCGGACAATCGAAGCGGCCACCTTCACCCTCTTCGCCAGTGATCGTCTGAATGTAGTTTCCGTCCGCGCTGAAACGGTGCACTAGACTCGCCCCGTAGCCGTCAGTGACCCATACATCGCCGTTTCCGCCACCTGTGGTTTCGAATACTGCAACGGAGGTCGGAGCGAAATCTCCGTCGTTGTAGGCCGAGTGTGGCGGGGCCGTTATCTGTTGTATTCGCTCGCCTGTAGCCACGGATACCCGCACTGCCTGACCGCACCATTCGCCCTGCGTAGGTTCATATGCTCCGTTTGTTTTGATATTTTTTCGACCGGGGTCGGCGATCCATAAAAACTGCTCGCCCTCGATTTTGGCCAGGGTAAGTTGGTGGGCTTCTCGAACAGGAATCTCGAACGATCTCAATAACTCGCCGTCCTGATCGAACACCATGGCAAGTGACTCGGCGGGGTGGATAGCGATCACATCTCCGGAATCGGTAACCGCCATACCGTGGTGCGCCCACCCGGATGTTGCGCTTTCTTGATTCGGAATTTTGGCCCAATCTGAAATCCACTCATATTCAAACGGGCTATTCCCAATTCGCAAGACGTGGCTCCTATTCGTTGTTATTAATCTTGGGCGCACCTATTCTATGTTTCGAACTCGTCTGGGCACAACGCTAATTAACTAAACAAATAGATGTGGTACTTCGACTTCTCGCTGCCGATCAAGCGTGGAGATATCATATTTCTGTACAACCAGCTCGTTCACGGATCGCTCTCCAAAGTGAGCGATCAGATTCGCTGGAGTTTCGATCTTCGTTACAACCCGATTGGCCAGAGTACGGGGCGCGAGATCTTCCCAGAGTTTGTTTCAAGAAGTAAGGCGAATCCCGATATCGAACTTCGAAATCCCGAACTGTGGCGCCGTTCATGGCTCGATTGCCGTACTGGGTTGGCGAACACCAATCAACAGGATATGGATGAGGTGTCGTTCAGTCTGTGGGCTAATGGTCATCCCTATTGTGAAATGTAAGCACATCAATACAAGCGGCCAGCGCTGTACTCCTGATACTTGGTCGGGTGGTTCTTATTTGGCTCTGTTGTTGGTAAGGTGTTCGAGTCTGTTACTTCCAATATCCACGAAAGACTTTTTCCGCCATGGTCACCGCTCAGCTCAAGCCATCGTTAATCGTTATCCAGCTTTCGGGTGGGAACGATGCGATGAACACGGTCGTGCCGTACACCAACGGAATTTATCACGATTCACGAAGGGCGATCCACCTTACTGAACACAATGTCATCGACCTGAACGGCACGCTGGGGCTGAACCCGAGCATGGGTCCGATGAAAAGTCTGTGGGATGCCGGCAAGCTGGCTATTGTGCAGGGAGTGGGCTACCCGCAGCCGAATCGATCGCACTTCCGCTCGATGGACATTTGGCACACTGCGGAATCGGATCACATTGCGGACAGCGGTTGGCTTGGTCGCACAATTCGTGAGCTCGATCCAGAAGCCAAGAATGTTATTACGGGCATCAATTTTGGTCGTGGATTGCCACGGGCGCTTCACGCAAAAGGTGTGCCAGTTGCGTCGGTTGGCAATCTTGAAACATATGGCTTGATGCCAGATATTGCAGATCGCATGACCCGTGAAATGGCTGTCGATGTTTTCGCTCGAATGTATGGACCAGACGACACTCGGGATGCAATGTTGCAGACGATCAGCGAGACCGGGATGGGTGCTTATCTCGGGGCAGATATCTTGCGAACTGCTCCGGCTCAGTACTCATCTTCAATCGAGTATGAAGGTGTTCCGATCGCCCAGAGCCTACGTGATATTTCGCAGGTGCTACTCGCCGACGTCGGGACCCGTGTTTTCTATACTCAGCACGGAGGATACGACACGCACGCTGGCGAACTCGAAAATCACGCGAAGTTGTGGCACGAGCT
Source organism: Dehalococcoidia bacterium (assembly GCA_026421185.1). Classification (GTDB taxonomy): domain Bacteria; phylum Chloroflexota; class Dehalococcoidia; order Lucifugimonadales; family Lucifugimonadaceae; genus Lucifugimonas. The sequence continues at coordinate 2,472 of JAPKCH010000088.1, forward strand.
TTCGACGGCAGTGAACGATTTCATTGCAGACCTCGAAGAGCACGGTCGTGGTGATGACGCTGTAGTAATGATCTTCTCGGAATTCGGACGTCGGATTCAAGACAATGGCAGCGGGACGGATCACGGTTCTGGCGGAGTTGCTTTTGTTCTCGGAAACCCAGTCAAGGGTGGATTCTACGGAGAGTATCCGTCTCTAGACCCGAGCGAACAACTCGAGGGTGATATGAAGTTCAACAACGATTTCCGGGGGATTTACGCAACGGTTCTCGACCAATGGATGGGCATTAATCCACAGGAAATCCTCAATAAAAATTACGAGCAGTTCGACATGATTAGGCGGTAAGCTGTGGCTAGCAATGACGTAAAACTGATGGCTCACCTGATGCGTCGCGCCGGTTTTGGCGCATCGCGAGGGCGGCTCGACGAGCTGGTTGAGCAGGGTTATGACGAAACGGTTGAGAACTTGCTCAGCGCTATCGATCGACCAACGAGAATGACCGACAATTTGATTCGTCGATATCACCCTGAGTATTCGGGCATGATGGGCAACCAGTCGCCTAGTGGTAACTGGATGTACCGCATGGTTTCGACCGACGCTCCTTTGCGAGAGAAGGTCGGTCTCATGTGGCACGGTATGTTTGCAACTGGCTATTCGAAGCTTGCGAACGGCAAAGTGCTGCACGACCAGATCAGGATGTTTGAGCGACATGGAATGGGTAGTTTCAAGAATCTACTTATGGAACTTTCGAGAGATCCGGCGATGATCGTGTGGCTGGACAATTCGGAGAACCACAATGGTTCTGTGAACGAAAACTATGGGCGAGAGTTACTTGAATTGTTCTCGATGGGAGTCGGTAACTACACCGAGCACGATGTGAAAGAAGCAGCACGGGCGTTCACAGGATGGACGATTGGCAACACCGAGTACATGACGCTCAAAAGTGCACGTGACTCGGTATGGCCGTACGGCCGGCTGTCCTTCCATTTCGAATACAAGGAAGACGACCACGACAATGGCGAAAAAGAATTTTTAGGCCATAAAGGCAACTTGAACGGTGAAGACATCGTCGACATCATTTGCGATCAACCGGCAACTGCAGCGTTTTTGTCTAGGCACATGTACAGCTTCTTCGTCGCCGACGAACCGCCGGTGCCGGAGTGGCCATACAAGGAGCCGCGTGATCCGGAAGCTATCGCTGCGTTGTCTAAGGTTTACTTTGACAGTGATTACAACATCGAGGAAATGCTGAGATTCCTCTTCAAGTCGGATTTCTTCAAGTCGGAACAGGCACGCTATCAGCGGGTGAAGAGCCCTGCTGAATTAGTGGCGGGCGTTCTGCGATTAACGGGTGAGTTCAATCGGCCGAAGGTGGATATGAATCCGACGAACTTACAGTCGACTTACATGGGGCAATGGCTGTTGAACCCGCCGTCTGTCGAGGGTTGGCACTGGGGTACTGAGTGGATCGATTCGGGTGCGCTTGTCGAACGGGTGAACTTCGCTTCGGAGCGGCTTGGTAATATCGAAAGTCCTGGCGTGCAGACGCTGATCGATCGAATTCTTTCGGACAGCAACGGTGGATTAAATGCCGAGGATCTCGTCGAACGTGCGCTTGATGAGTTGTCGGTTGCTGACATTTCAGAAAAGACTCGATCCGCACTGGTCGAGTTCGCCAAGACGCAGGTAAACCAGTTGGATTCGGGCAACGCAGGACCTGAACAGGTGGCCAATGTGTTGAAACTTGTTGGTGCGACACCGGAGTTCCAGAGAGCCTAGTTGGCGGAGTTTTTCTATGACCACAACAACACAACCCAGAACTGCGCGACTTACCTACAACCGTACGATTGGCGTGGCAGCAATGGAGGGTCGCGGTTTTTACTATCCGTGGTCAGCGGCGGTAGCGGCTGATGGCACGTATTTTGTGCTTGGGCGGGGTTCTGACAGCGATCCGCGTGGAGTCCGCATGACGGTTATGAACCTTGGCGAAGAGTATTTCGGCACATTCGGTTCTTTTGGCGAAGGCTCGGGACAGGCGATCTGGAATGCGTCGACTGCGATAGATAGTCAACAACGGCTGTTCACCAGCGACGATCATTTGAACCGCATCTTGGTTCGTACGCTGGACGGCGAGTTGCTCGATACCTGGGGCGAAAGTGGCACCGATGAAGGCAAGTTGAACGGTCCGAATGGATTAGCGTTCAACTCGAAGGACGAACTGCTGGTGAGCGATCA
>JAPKCH010000089.1 GCA_026421185.1 Dehalococcoidia bacterium
TCAAACTCAGCAACCAAACTGGGTTGCCGATGGTTGTAACGAACGACTCTCACTACGTCAGGCGTGAAGACTCCGAAGCTCAAGATATTCTCACATGCATTCAGACTAACTCGAATATTAAAGACCCAAAGCGTCTTCACATGGAAGACACCTCTTACTACCTGCGTAGTACTGAGGAAATGCACGCCGAGTGGTCGCACTTGCCAGAAGCCCTCGCAAACACGATCAAAATCGCTGAATCATGCGAGCTTGACCTTGAATTTGGTCAAACACTGGTTCCTAGATACTCGACTCCTCAAGCAAAGCCATCGATGGATTACTTGAAAGAGCTTTGTTACGCAGGACTAAAGAAGCGCTTCGATAACCCGAGCGAAGAAGTGCTCACACGCCTTGAGTATGAGCTTGGAATTATCGAAGAAACCAAGTTTTCAGACTATTTCCTAGTTTGTTGGGACATTTTCAACTTCGTAAACGAACGAGGAATCCTATCTGCTGTTCGTGGCTCAGCAGCCGCCAGTCTTGTTCTCTACTGCCTTGAAGTTACGCAAATCGATCCAGTAGCGGCTGACCTGTTCTTCGAACGATTCCTAAACATCGAGCGTCGTGAGATGCCTGATATAGATATGGACTTCGCCGACGACCGCCGTGCGGAAGTCATCAAATACTGCGTTGACCACTACGGCAGCGAACACGTTGCGCAGATCGTGACATTCGGAACGCTCGGTGCTAAGGCAGCTATCCGTGACACTGCACGGGCACTAGCACTACCACTCGAACTCAGTGACAAGCTCGCAAAAATGGTTCCACTTACTCTCAACATAAAGTTGAAAGATGCGATCGCTGAATCTGCCGAAATGCGAGCAGAAATCAGCCGTAACCGAGACGCACGTGACCTGATTGAGATGGCCCAGAAACTTGAAGGTTCAGTGCGTAGTGCCGGAACTCACGCAGCAGCTGTCGTCATTTCCGAAAAGCCTCTTACAGAATACGTCCCACTCCAACGACCAAAGAGTGGAGATGAAGGTTCTAGTCCAGTAACCCAGTACTCGATGAACCCAGTTGCTGATGTTGGGCTGCTCAAGATGGACTTCTTGGGACTTGCTAACCTCTCGATTCTCGACCAGTGCGTAAAGCTGATCGCAGAAACCACTGGAGAGCACATGGGTGTTTACGATGTTCCTATCGACGATGAGAAAGCATTCGCTATTCTTGGAGCCGGCGATACTTTCGGCGTGTTCCAGCTCGAATCTGATGGCATGCGAAAGAACATAAAACTTTTGAAGCCAACTACGATCAATGACCTTGCGGCAATGATCGCTCTTTACCGCCCTGGTCCGATGGAACATATCGGTACTTTCATCGACGCCAAACACGGTCGAGCTGAAATTTCATACCCTCATGAAGACCTTCGTGAACTTCTCGAGCCTACCTACGGCGTCCTTGTATACCAGGACCAGGTAATGCTAATTGCCCAGGCGTTCGGCGGATACACGCTTGGCGAAGCCGACATTTTGCGCAAGGCGATGGGTAAGAAAAAAGCCTCCGTGATGAAATCCGAGCACGAAAAATTTAATAAGGGTGCTCTCGAAAAGGGATACACCGAACAACAGGCGAACACTGTCTTCAAACTTATGGAGCCATTCGCCGGCTACGGTTTCAACAAGGCTCACGCCGTTTCGTACGCATACATTGCGTATTGGACTGCATATTTCAAAGCCAACTACCCGACCGAGTACATCGCATCCGTACTTGATTCCGCTTCAGGCAACCCTGAAAAAGTTGGTATGGCGATTCGTGAAGCAAGTCGACTGCACATTGGTGTTAAGCCACCGAGCATCAACTACTCACGATCGGGATTCACGATCGAGCGAGATCCTGATGGAAACGACGCAATTCGATTCGGAATGGCGGCCGTCAAAAATGTCGGGACAGGTGCCATTGATCCGATTGTCGAAGTTCGTGAGTCTGCCGGTCAATTCAAAGACATTCAAGATATCTGCCGTAGGGTCGATTCCAAATCGCTCAACCGTCGCACGCTCGAAAGCCTAATTCGAGTAGGTGCATTCGATGAATTTGGCGGACGAGGAAATCTTCTAGAATCTGTCGACCGAATAATCGCTGCAATTCAACGCCAAACTAAACTACGCGAGTCAGGTCAAACATCGATGTTCGACATGCTGGGCGAATCAGTTCCGGCACCGATGGTCGAGATCGAACTTGCTGGCGTTGATGGCACTACCGATCAAGAACGAGTCATTTGGGAACGTGATCTGCTTGGGGTTGAACTAACGCAGAGTCCGTTCACACGTGAGATGAGACAACAGCCCGACAATATTGTCGTTTTTGCAGCAGATATCACGCCAGATATGTCGGGACAAAAACGTGCGGCACTCGGTCAGGTGAACGGTGTAAGGGAACTCACTACCAAGCGTGGCGACAAGTTCTTATCGCTCAATCTAACTCTGTTGGATGGCGATATCGAAATGGTCGTATGGCCGAACATATTGGAAAAGAACCCAACTCTGTGGGGCAACGGTAACTTTGTTTCGGTATCGGGCGAAGTCCGAGAACGATTCGGAAAAGCGTCGCTGTCTGTAGAAACAGCGAATCAATATCAACTCAAGACTGAAGGCCAGGCTGAATCCGAAGCCGAGGCTACGAAGAACGAACCTGTACCTGTAATTAGAGCCGGATTCAACGAAGCCAGCGAGCCTCGACCGGTTCTTAACGATCCAGTCCAACACACCCCTCCGGCACGGACTCCAACTCCGGTTACGTCACAAGTAAACGAAGCACCAAAACCAAAATATGAAAACCCGGTTCAACGAATTGTTGAGCCAATCATCGAGGAAACTCCACTGGCAACCGAATCTCTAGCTCCGAACAATACCAACTACCCCGACGAATCAATGGCCGGTGGTCCTGTATTAGTTCATGTCAAAGAAACTGGGGATGGAGCGGTCGATCGCTATCGCCTCGAAGACATCGTGAGGATATTCGTGGAGTTCTCAGGTTCAGACTCAGCAATGGTTGAGATTGAAACTCGCGAAAAGATTGTCCGCCTCGAAATGCCGTTCAAGGTGCAAGCTGGACCACGGCTTACGAATCGGCTACATGAGCTACTAGGCACAGGTGCTGTCCGTTCCGCTGCGATTTAGTAATTCGGCAGAACGTTTACGTGAGCTTTAGTAGTGAAAATATTCTTCGACCAAACACCGGAGCGACTTAGTGAACTGGGAAGTTATAACCACAGCGCCCGGTCAACTCATAGGTGAGTCATGGTGCGGCTTGATCCGAGCTGCAGGTATTGATTGCAGACTCCAGCCGAGCGATGCCGTCGGCTTCATGGGTGTTTCATTGTTCCCGGTTCGCCTCATGGTGCGTGAGTCGGACGTCGACGCAGCGCAGTCGGTTCTAGATAAGTACTTATCGGATGACGACGATACGTCATCTTTGGAACGAAACGCTCCAGCGGATGAAACCTAGTTCCAACGAACTTAGTGATTCGATTCCATCGCCAATAAGCGTGATTTCAGTGGAAGACCGGCACTACCAAATCCACCCAACGCACCGCTCGCATTCACCACTCGGTGACAGGGAACTAACAACGCTATTTTGTTGCGTGCCATCGCCTGTCCGGCTCCACGTGCGGCTCTCATATTTCCAGCTTGTTCAGCAATCCAACCGTAGCTTCTGGTTTCTCCAGACGGTATTAATCGGCAAGCGTCCCATGCCTTCCTAACGAACGGTGTGGCATCGCGCGTATCAATCGCAATGCCAGATAGATCAACATGGTCACCATCCATGTAAGCAATGATCAAATTTCTTACATGGATATAATCTTCAGGAGTATGGACGGCAGTATCAACTTCAGGTTGAACGTGGTCCAGTGCACTTTCAGGGCTGGATACTGGATAGCTTGCACGAACAATCCCTTGATCACTGCCGACTAACGCCACCCAACCCATATCGGTGTCGAACACGTCATAAGTTAGCTGCTCGACTACACGTGATTTAGTCAAGTTACGTCCTGTCCTTCACCAAGCTATGGTCCGATTCCAGCTATCTGCCGAGTTCGGTGAGCAATCAATGCAACGAGAACGCGTTCCACGGTTTCGCTTTTGACGACGATAACTTTATCGACATTTTCTATCAGCGAATTCGTAAGCGTTTTCGAATCAGTAGATAAGAGTTAATGACATATACAGATCTGACGTTTTCAACATGTGATTAGGTCTGACGAAATCGTCAGTGTGCTTATTCATTGAATTCGCCACATACTTTGTTACATCCGTGTGATCGAACTATTGAAAAAGTTTGGTGGGCGATGGAGGACTCGAACCTCCGACCCCCTGCTTGTAAGGCAGGTGCTCTAACCAACTGAGCTAATCGCCCAAACATGCTGGAAAAGAACCATTAACCCGTACTTAGCTACGTTAGTAACGTTCGAAGCGGTTTCAAATATCCCTTGCAGGACTCATCATTTCCAGTTTTTCAATTGTCGAAATATAACCATCATCTATAACAAGCGCTGATTCTATGCGGCGCAAACTATACACGATCAGTCATATTTTCCGGCGATGCATCACATGACATAAACACCGGCGTCATTAGCGCCCCGATAAACACGGAGCGCCTTGAGAGAATATGGCGCGCTTGGCGGGATTTGAACCCACGACCTCAGCCTTCGCAGGGC
>JAPKCH010000090.1 GCA_026421185.1 Dehalococcoidia bacterium
CCGCCACTATTTGACCTCGTTACTACGAAGTGTCTGGCGCCTAAAACGGTTTCACTAGTGAAAATCTAACGCTATTTTGAGTTTATATGCGAAGGCATTGTTTGCCGATAAAAATAGATAACTCTGAACTAAGTTCCGATGCGTAAATCAGGCTCGCATATCGAACGAAGAGTTTCGATTGCTGCCAGCACCGCCAAGAAACTCGTTTTAGGATTCGTTTCATGTGGCATATTCTCGAATCTGAACGAGAACTTTCCAGCCTTGCTCACCGCATTGATCTCATGAACGTTACCCGGTGAATTAGGGTCAGCAACGACACGGACTTTGGTGGCATCGGGACCAATCCCTGCCATGCTAACGGTGGCAGCTACGTTTACATTTGCAGGGAATAGACTGACTGCTTCAGTCGCTGATCCCTCATAAATAACCGTAGGCTCGGTAATTTCGACATCTTCCCAATCTGCAAAACCTGGTGCGCCTGTTAAGGAAATCGGCTTCTTCGTTGTGACTATGGTCACTTCTTCAAGAAGTGCTTTCGATGCACGCAGTGCGTCGATTCCGCCAACTGCACCAGATGGAATGTAGATCGAAGCGCCTGAGGCTTGAGCAGCGGCGGATACCGTTTTCATGAAGTCGGGCGAAATCATTGCACCCGAACTCATCACCAACATTGATTTCCCTGCCGACAGCACTGTTTCAGCATGTGTAATTACAGCTGCCTGAGAGGCGCATTCGATTACAATATCTAGCTCAGGTAGGTTGACAAGTTCGGCTACAGTCTCGACTTCAACGGGAGGAGCTTCTGTACCGGCGCCTAGTTCCTTAGCTAGTGCACTACGACCCGGCTGGTACTCGTCGAAGAGTCCAATGATTTTCGCTGACCCAGCTTCACCTCTGTGAACCGCACGTGCCAACTCCGACCCCATTGATCCACAGCCAATAAGTCCTACGTTTACTTGATCTGGCAATGGAATAGGTTCTCCGCATATATAACAAGTTAGTAGATTGTTCGGTCGAAAATCAATCACGTCGTCTCTGTGATTATGGTTCCTGACATCAAACTCTCCGATAGATGATAACCGCACTGACTACTTTCTTGTGTTCAGTGCGGTTATCATCTGGTGCGCAGTCGATAATAGCGATATCGTTATCTGCAAATTACTGGAAACTATTTCTCAATCTTGAGTTCGGGCTGGTTGTACTCCAAATGTTCCAACAGATAACTCACGGACACATCCTCTAAAAAATTGCCTAGTTATCACGTATGGACCGTTGGCTGTCAGATGAATACATCTGATTCTGAACGCTTGTCTAGTGGCTTTACAAACATGGGGTTCGATTCAACTGACGACATGGCGAATGCCGATGTTGTTGTCCTGAACACTTGTGTCGTTCGTCAATCTGCTGAGGATACTGCCACCGGCGTTCTTGGCCGGCTTGGAAAACGAACTAAGGGCAACGACAACCGCATGATTGCCGTTATGGGATGCATGGTTGGTCCTGAACAATCGGAGCTTAAGCGCCGATTTCCTTATGTTTCAGTTTGGGCAAGGCCGCAGGAATTCGAACCGATTCTCGAAACCGCTGGCATGCGACATGGGCTTGATCCTGAAGGCTGCTTAAGCGGAGCTGTGCCGGAAAACCCGAATGTCGCCTCGTTTATACCGATCGTTCACGGCTGCGACAAATTCTGTACTTTCTGCATCATTCCTTATCGCAGAGGTCGCGAAAACAGCAGGTCTGCACTCGAAATAGTTCACCAAGCTGAAATAATGGTTGAACGCGGGGTAAAAGACATTACTTTGCTCGGGCAAAATGTTGATTCCTACGGGCACGACATTCGACCGCGTATTGACTTGGCTGACTTGATGGAACAGGTTAGTGAGATTTCCGGGCTTGAGAGAATTCGGTTCCAAACTTCGCACCCGAACGATATGTCTTTACGTATTATCGAAGCAATACGTGATCTTCCTAAAGTGTGTGAAATGATCAATCTGCCGTTCCAGGCTGGTGACGACACTATCCTTGCGAACATGCGTAGGGGATACACACGCGGGCAATACATGGACAAGATCGCGCAGATCAAACAGATGATTCCAAACATCACTCTGACAACTGATTTAATTGTGGGCTTCTCTGGCGAGACCGATGCTCAGTTCGAAAGATCGATGGGAGTACTTCGTGAAGTTGAGTTCGCTAAAGTTCACACTTCGGAATATTCGTATCGTGAAGGAACTTTCGCATCGCGCAAAATGACCGATGATGTCTCACGAGAAGTCAAAAAGGCGCGTAAAGTAACCGTTGATGAATTACAGAAGGTAATTCAAGGTAAAAACAACGCCACTCTCATCGGATCGAACGTTGACGTAATTGTGGAAGGTCATAAGCGAGGTAGACTCCACGGTCGTAGCAGAGGCGATAAACTTATCTACTTAAACGGACTAGTCGAACATGGAATGGAAGAACCATCACCCGGTCAGACTGTTCAGGTTGAGATAACGGATACTTCACCGTGGTCGCTCGAAGCCGAGCTAATTGCCACAAACGTGAAAAAGGAAAAGGTACTGGTCGTATGACGACTGCTTTCACAAAGCAGACAACGATTCCTATTACGGAATTGGAACAGTCGGCTTTTTGCCAGACTGATGGCAACCTGCGAACTAAAACCCTCGAAGAGGAATTTCAGGCTGGTGTGCGATGGCAGAAAGTGCCAACCCGCTACTTGAAATTGACTCCTGAGGAAATTTCCGAAGGTATCGAATTCGCTCGCAATGAAATCGGCGACAAAGCAGTTCTGCTCGGTCACCATTACCAACGCGATGATGTGATTAAGTACGCCGACTTCACTGGTGATTCGTACAAACTCTCGAAGGTGGCTGCCGAGACTAAGGATGCTAAGTGGATTATTTTCTGCGGCGTTCATTTCATGGCTGAAACAGCCGATATTCTCACTTCGCCTGACCAAAACGTACTGCTTCCGAACATGGCTGCAGGTTGCTCGATGGCCGATATGGCGACTGCCTCAGACGTAAAAGACTGCTGGGATGATATCGAGTCGGTTCTCGGAACCACCGAAAGCGTTATACCTATCACCTATATGAATTCGGCTGCAGCGATCAAAGCGCACTGTGGCAAAAATGGTGGTCTGGTTTGCACATCATCGAACGCTGATAAGGCGTTCGACTGGGCTCTCGAACGCGGTGAAAAGATTTTGTTCCTACCCGACCAACACCTTGGTCGAAACACCGCAATCTCCAAAGGCATATCTGAAGAGGATATGGCCGTATGGAATCCATTCTTGCCGAAGGGTGGATTATCCGAAGACGAAATAAAGAGTGCAAAAGTGTTGCTCTGGCAAGGTCATTGTTCAGTTCACACACGCTTCACTGTTGATCAGATCGATGCAGCTCGTGAACGAAACCCTGAAACTAAGATCATTGTTCATCCCGAGTGCACCCAGCAAGTCGTCGCAGCAGCCGACATGTACGGATCGACTGAATTGATTCTCGATACGATCGCTAATGCGCCTGCTGGTTCATCTTGGGGAGTCGGTACTGAAATCAGCATGGTTCGACGACTCGCAGCAGAGAACCCCGACAAAAATATTTTCTGTCTCGACCCTGTGGTTTGTCCGTGTGCCACGATGTATCGAATTCACCCTGCATACGTGCTCTGGGTGCTTGAAGGCATCATGGCTGGATTGGCGATCAATCGAATCGAAGTTGAGCCTGAAACCCAGCGAAATGCTCTTGTCGCACTCGAGCGTATGCTCGAAATCGCTGAATAACCCGTTTCTATTATTCAACAATTACTTTTAGAGAATCCACATGTTCCTTACTCCGCGTGAACTCAATGTTTTTATTGACCGAGCGTTGGATGAGGATTCAGTCGGCGCCGACGTCACAACATCTGCGCTAATCCCACTGCATCTTGAAGCGCGTGCATCTTTGGTTCCAAAAGAGCCGGGTATATTAGCCGGGCTTGAAGTTGCTGGCGCAGCTTTTCGACGTGTGAACTCAGATCTCGTTTTTACTCAGGAATTACTCGATGGCGATCGTGTTGAAGGCGGCGAAATAGTAGCCACTGTTTCGGGACCAATGGGATCTATCTTGACCGCTGAACGAACTGCTCTTAATTTTATGCAGCGCATGAGCGGTATTGCGACTTTGACCGATGAGTACGTTCGAGCCGTAGAAGGAACGAATGCCTCTATTGCCGATACCCGTAAGACAGTTCCTGGATTACGTCTTCTAGATAAGTATTCGGTATCAATTGGAGGCGGGCGTAATCATAGAATGACTCTCGCCGACGGTGTGCTCATCAAGGACAATCATCTGGCTGCATTGCAAGCCGAGGGTATTGATCTAGAGCAAGCGATCAAACTTGCGCGGCTCAAAGCACCCCACACAGTGAAGATCGAAGTGGAAGTCGAATCCTTCGAATCAGCATTAGCTGCTGCTGCTGCAGGTGCAGACATCGTTATGCTCGACAATATGTCGCCTGAGGATATGGCTACAGCAGTGGATCAAATCGCTGCGGATTGTATTGTCGAGGCTTCTGGTGGAATCACTTTAGAAAATGTCTTCAAGGTGGCACAAAGTGGTGTGGACATCATTTCAATTGGCGCATTGACTCATTCGTCTCGAGCGTTAGATATTTCACTCGACTACGAAACAAAAAATGCCTGATCGACT
>JAPKCH010000091.1 GCA_026421185.1 Dehalococcoidia bacterium
TCTGCAGCCAGAAGGGCATCAGACACTAATTCGTCTTGTGCCTTAGCATCATCTTCTGCAGCCAGAAGGGCATCAGACACTAATTCGTCTTGTGCCTTAGCATCATCTTTTGCAGCCAGAAGCGCATCTGATAGAGTTTCATTCGTATCTATTAGTTCATCTTTGGCCGCAATAGTTGCAGGGCTTTCTGTCTCAGATGTAGAGGTGAATTCGGCCAGAGCAACAGCAGCGTCCATTGAAGCAACACGAGCGTCGGCTAGATTGGATTCAGCGATAGCTGATTCGAGATTCGTAGCCCCATCGAGTATGTCGGTAAGATCTTCGCTTGCTTCTTTCAACGCTATTTCTGCATTTGCAACTGCTGATTCAAGATCAGCAATAGTCGCATCATCAAGGCGAATGAGAGGTTGCCCTTCAACTACCGATTCTCCTTCATCGACAAGTAACTCAGCGACAGTTCCCGAAATTTCGAAACGAAGACTTTCGAGTTCTGGAAACGATATCGACCCGGAGGCTGTTACATCATCGAGTAAGGTGCCACGCCCGATGGTAACGGGGCGACGGCCATCGGTGTCCTCATCGTCGTTTAGTAGGAATGCTTGCGCACCGAAGTAAGCTCCAACTGCTATTACGGTCGCAAGTACAACGAATATTACGGCCTTAAATACGAGTGTTCGAATGAATCCGCTTTGTACAGATATTGATTGCTTGTTATTTGGCATGACTAGACCTTCGGATGAAGTAAATTCAACCAGATTCTCCATGAAAATTGTCAATTAAGTGCTGAGTTGTATTTATAGAAAGGTCGATTATGTAGAATTTTCCGGGATCAGGATTTTGAAAGTTGTTCCCTTCCCAGATTCGCTGGAAACGGAAATGCTTCCGCCGTGCGCATCTACTAATCGTTTTACGATAGTTAGACCGAGACCCGCACCACCTGTTGCACGATTGCGACTTTGATCTGCTCGGTAGAACTGGTCAAATACTCGTGGTTGGTCAGCTTCAGAAATACCTATTCCAGAGTCGGAGACGAGTATTTCTATTCCGTCATCATCACCAGATATTTCAACTTCGATTTGACCGTTATTTGGCGTGTGTGTTAGAGCATTTTCAATTAGATTCGAAATGATTTGGCGAATTCGTGTTTCGTCAAAATCTATTGCTGTTTCAATACCAGAGCTTGTGACACTGAGATTTATAGAGCGTTCTTTTGCTCGTTGGTTGAAGTGCGCTACAGAATCCTTGATTACCGAACCTGGTGAGCCATTAGATTTGTTTAGTCCAAGCGCACCAGCATCGGCAATTGCAAGAATCCGCAGGTCTTCTATCAAATTCGAGAGATGGATGGTCTGTGTGTGTAGAGTGCCGATAGTCTCTTCATCAGGTTCGACAACGCCGTCTTTGATCGCTTCCAAGTAACCCTGAATATTGGTGAGAGGAGTTCGAAGCTCGTGAGCAACGTCGGCAGTAAGTTGGCGACGCTGTACAACGGCGAGTTCCAAATCACTCGCCATAGTGTTGAACGTGTTTGCCAATCTACCGATCTCATCCGAACCGCTCTCTTGAACCCGTTGGCTCAAATCACCTGCACCAAGATTGCTGGCTGCAGTGGTGAGATTGCGAACCGGAGCTAGTGCTTGCCGTGTGAGAAGCATCACGATCAGCAACCCTGCAAATCCAGCCGCTATTCCTGCGACCAACAGAGATTGCTGGAACGATGATTGAAGGTTTGTGAGAGGTGGATCGACATATTGGAGAGCCCTTTCGGCCAAAGTACCCCTTGCCAGTGATGGAACTTGAGTTGGCGGTGGTCCAGGATTGTTCGGGCCTCGTAATCTCGTGAGAGTCGATGTGTAGAACTCCTGCATCGATAGCGGACGTTCTTTCCGGCTCGGGTGTTCATCGACGAGCATGTGTCCAATTAGTTCGCCATTGACGATCACGGGACGTTTAGTGAATCTGGATGGAGTGGCGAATCGTTCGGTAAATGTTTCTAGAACACCATGGGCATTTCGAACGACTTGGTGTGAGTCAGCGACTATTAAACCACCATCTGTTTCGAACGCAACGCGCCATCCGAATAGATTTCCGACCTGCTGTACGGCGTACTGAACTTCATCCCAATCGTGGTTGGCTTCGAACGTATCTTTGACCAATTGTTCGGCACGTTCAGCGCGAGCAAGTTCTATTCCCGCTGCAAATCGTTCAGTTTCGATCTGCGTTGCATACGCTGAGTACGCACTAACTGAAGCGATAGATAACGCTAGTACAAGTGCAAATCCGAGAGTGAGTCTTCCTTGAAGACCAAAAAACCATCTAAGCATCGAATCGGTACCCAACTCCATACATCGTCTTCAAATGTTGCTTGTTTGGATTGGCAACTTCGAGTTTTTTCCGTAGATTCGATACATGTGTGTCGACAGTGCGATCGTAACCTGAGAAGTCGTAACCAAATACGTTTTCAATGATCTGGTCACGTGAAACTGTTCGCCCACGACCTTCTATAAAGTAGGCGAGCAGGCGAAATTCCGTTGGTGTCAGTTCGATTTCGTCGCCAAGAACGGCAGTTGAACGTCGTTCAAGATCGATTACAACATCACCAGCATCAATTTTATTGCCCGTTTCTTCTCGCTTTTCAATCGCCTTAGAGCTACGTCTTAGAACAGCATTTACTCTGGCGACCAGCTCTCGTGGGCTGAACGGCTTAGATACATAGTCATCGGCCCCAAGGTCTAGTCCTGTAAGACGATCATCCTCTTCGACTCTTGCAGTGACCATAATAATGGGAACTGCTGACTCTTTACGAACATTCGAGCAAACATCGATTCCGTCCATACCTGGAAGGTTCAGATCGAGAAGGATGATGTCTGGCGATTGGTTCAACGCCATATCAAGTCCAATTAGCCCGTCTTCTGCTGCTAGGACTCTAAATCCCGCCTGAGCGAGATACAGTCGAATGAGTTGTGAAACAGACTTGTCGTCTTCGACGATAAGAGCGGTAAATTCTGTTTGGTGTTCGTTTGAAGTCATAGTTGCTAATGATATTCGCTGGTGAGCAATCATTTATGCGGAAGTCGTAGTTGTATCTCGTCGGGTTATTGATTGTTCAGGAAGTGCGAATGGAGGATCGGAAAAACGATGACCTTCGAAACGCTCAAACAGTTCTTCTAGCCCCTCGATGTTGTCTAAATCTTCGAAGCCTTCGAATCGTTTAAAGTTGAATTGATTAAATAATTCTTCAAATTCGCCATCAACGAATGGGAAATCATCTTCATCGGATTTTAATCGGAAGTTGCCTTTGGGACCATTGAACTCAAATCGGAACTCTTGGTGGCCTTCTCGAAAATGCTGACGACCGCTAAACGGAAGTCGTTTCAGGAAATCTTCTTCGCCAAACTCGTTGTCTAGTATTCCGAATGCTGGTTGTAATCGAGAAGATATGTCGAGATCAAGAATCCACTGAGGTGTGGCATCTATCCAAGCGTGTAACTCATCTGCTTCGGTGGCATCAATTTCACTGTCTTCGAGCATCCGGTCGATCGTAGTGTGGAGTTTCACAAGGTGATCTTGTTCCGCCAATTCAGTTTCGCTGTTCTTTAAGGCGTCGGAGAGTTCCTGAGGATTTAGCCCTAGAATCTCAGCCATGCGATCTTTGATGTCGTCGACTCCACTATGTCGAAACCGGTGTCGATCGATCCGTGGCATGTGGATCGATGGCGAACCGATAAGCGATGACGTCAGTTGGTTGAACAGTGCATCGTTCGCTGAATCAGGCCGTTCAGACACCCACTTAGTGAAATTGTCGGCTTCGTATTGATCGATAACTTCTGCAGCGACTAATCTTTCTATTACAGCCTCAAGCTGAGCATCCTGCGATTCTCGCCTTGCCTGATCATGGGCATCTTGTAGATCTGTTTGCGCGATGCTGAGTATTGCGGCTGCCCGTTCAAATACGTCGGCTCGTCGCGAATCATGTGATCCGCCGAAAGCCAGAACTGCACCACCTGTAAGCGCTAAAGCCATAGCTACAGCGATAAAACTTGCGGGTACCCAGCGTTTAAGCATCGTAATTCGTCCTTGTGATCCGTACAGATCGGGTTGGTTTCAACAGCGAAATAAATTTCTGTACCTAAGTTTTACTTGAGTGATGTCAAGACTTTGTGGAGAAACATGAATTTTCTAGAAATAGACCAGTCGATAATCTCCCAAAAAAAATTGGCTGAAGAAGAAGATGAGAGTGCACTACAGTTGACGATGGTCGCATTGACTGTCGCTCTTGGTGAACAATCAAACCGCAAGACCGATTTAGTTACTGATGCACAAGACGCTGCCGTTCGAGCTTAGATGTCTGGTTTTGCTGGTTTTGCAAGACTTCTAAAACAGGCACAAGCTACTCGAGATCGTATTACCGAGTTTTCCAATGATTATGAGCAAGAATCGACTCGCCTTGCTTAGGCACAAATTTCACTAAGCGCCAAAATACAGGCTGTTGAAGACCAACGAGGCAAGATCGTTCGTCGATTGAAAACGATGAGTTCGCTAGCTGTTCGAGCTGGAGTTGAGTTTGGTATTGAGATTATTGAGAAGGAAGCTCAATTTCGACAGCCGTAGCATCAAATTGCTCCTCGTTTGATGCGACGACGTCCTCGTCGA
>JAPKCH010000092.1 GCA_026421185.1 Dehalococcoidia bacterium
ATTTCGATTGGACTCGGATCTTCGGTGTCGATCATCCAGCAATAACGATGAGCATATACGCACACGAATTCAAGGAGAGGGTCGCTAGTTCGAACCTCGTCTTCCGCTCCAGTAGCCGATGGTTCTGTCAGAACCATCGGCTACTGGCTACTGGTTGATGTCGATTTCGGGCTTAGAACCTCGACCGATTACGGTTGGCATCGGAACGGCGTTGTATTCTTCCGTTTCCAGCATCCAGTCGAGCAGCAGGGCTCGCATTTTTGAAATCACGCACACATTCTCGGAGCTGTGGGCCACGTTCGTGAGTTCCCATGGATCATTTATGAGGTCGTACAGTTCGTCCTGAGAATGGGCTGTCGACCCACTTGGGCTAAAGTCGCTTCCGGACGACAGGTCAGTGACGTATTTCCAATCTCTCGTGCGGACCATCTTTCGACGACCTTCTGCCTCTCTTGCCCACAAAGATCCCATGATTGCTGCGGAACCCTTTGGCTCAGGTAGCTTTCGGAGCATGTCCAATGTGAACGCTGGTCCTCCGGTTCCATATTCGGAAAAAGCGGCGGTTCGTGCAGGAGCATCGGTGACAGTAGGCAGAAGTTTTCCTTGCAATCGTCGCAGTGACTCGGAAGTGATGATTTCTGAATCGATATTGCCTAGGAGCTTTGGTCCGGCAGGAGGCAGATCATCTCCTGCTTTTTGAGTAGGTGAAGACGCAAAATCAGCGACACCGCTCAGATGCAATATTGTTGGAAGAAGATCGATTGTGCTGACAGGTGAGTCGTCGACTTCGCCTTGTGGCACGCCACCTGCGGGCCACGAGACGATATACGGCACACGTACGAGACTGTCATAGTAGACACCGCCCTTGCCGAACATGTTGTGCTCGCCAGCGAAGTCGCCGTGGTCGGCAGTGAACACGATAATCGTGTTGTCTCGAATATCGAGTTCATCAAGCTTGTCGAGAATTCTCCCGATACCGTCATCCACGAATCGTGTCATTGCAAGATAAGTTCCGATAATGTTGCGAACTTCCTCTTCCTGTTTATCTTCGAGGTTCAACATTTCGTACAAGACCCGGTTACGTTCTGGAGTTGCCAGATCGTCAAATTCGCCATCACGTGTTGGCGGTAAGTTGATCGATTCAGGCGGAAACATGTCTGCGTATTTTCGTGGAACTTCGTTCGGCGAGTGGGGGTCCGGGAACGAAACCTGAATGGCGAACGGCATTTCCTGCTCACCAGTTTCTTTAGAACCGTCGAATGTCTCGCCGTTGGTCACTCGTTCTAGGAACGCTTCGATCTGGGTTGGGATAGCACTCGAAGAGTAGCCGGAGAGGTCGTGATCTGACACCTCAAATGCGCCCACCATGCTGTTCCTCGATGAATGAGATTTGTTGATCACATCCACTGGAACGACCCATTCCATTCCCTTAACCGAATTATCTTCACCCAGATAATCGCCGAGAGAGATTCCACCATGTGAAAGCTCAAGCCTTACGTCCAATGTGTCGAGGTCGGACTTTTGGATAAAGCAGTGATTCTTACCGATCAGTCCGGTTGTGTAACCGAGTTCCTTCCAGATTCGGAAGGCATGCAATTCGCCTGGAGGCATAAGCGTTTCGTTACGGCGAGATCCGGTCGAGTGTGCATACCGCGAAGTCATCATGGAAACACGAGCAGGAACACACAGCGGGTGTGGAGTGATTCCCGTTTCGAACCGCACGCCTTCGCTGGCGAGTCGTTCTAGCGACGGTGTTTCTATCCCGATATCTGAATACATCCTCAACGCTGACCACTTCATTTGGTCGGCGATGATGAATATCACGTTCGGGTATTTCGTTTTGCTCATTTGGAAAGTTGCTACTTTCTTCTGGATCGTAGGAATTAATATTTGAACGCCGTTTTAGTGGGACTTAACTACGGGTTGCTTTGTTTTACGATCGTTTCTGTCAGTGGTACAGGTTGTTTCTATTAAAATTATCAACTGAAACAGCTACTAAAGCGTCAGCGCTTTTTTGGGTGGCGGCAGGAATCAGGCAAATCGTAACCGATTTTCACTTCCGCAAAACACGGAGCGTCGCCAGCTACCCAATGATTGCGCTGGTTTCCCGTTGCATCGTTCCACCAAATTTGTGCGCATGGGGTTTTCAGGTCATGTAGATCGCAGTAATACGGCTTATCAAATACGTCGATTGAGATTGTTTCAAGGAAAATACGGTCAGATAATTGCGAGTCTTGAGCGTCCATTAATGCTTCTTTAACAGCCTTATCCACGATCTCTTGTACTTCATCCTCTGTATAACCGTTTGAGCATGCTGTGATAGAAAGAATTAATAATACGAGACTTACAAATATTGTTCTGAGCATCCTGAATCCTTCATGCCGTAAGTGTAGATGGCTTGATTATCCATTTTATGCGGGATACTTCGCCCGACCAAAGCCGATGATCACCAGCATTCCACTGATGTGCATCTAACACCTAGTCTTCGGATTTACGAGAAAGTTCTTCGACTTTAGCTTTCGACTACGTCCATCAAAGCTTGGATGTAGCCATTCGCAAACGCCCTGCCGCGGTGTCCCCACGGGCTATCACCGACAACCACGGGCACATGGTCGTCGACAAACATACCCTCGAAGCCGACCTTCTTGTAGGTCTGCATCGCTCGGTACATATCGACATACCCGGTGTTGATGAACTCTTCTCGAAAGCTCGGCACTGTTTCCGAAACGTTGCGGAAATGAACGTATAGGATCTTATCCCGCTCACCGAAGTACTCGATCATATCGTAGATACCGTCGTCTTTCGCATCTTCCATTTCACTAAAAGTTCCCTGACAGAACTCGATGCAATTCGACGGAGACTCGACGATGCTAATTAATCGCTTGTACGCTTCAAAACTCCTGAAGAGTTGCGGTATTCCTTGGAGTTCAGCAACTGGCGGATCGCAAGGGTGGATGCCAATTCGTATGCCTTCTTGCTCGGCAACTGGAACGATGATTTTGATCCAGTGCTCGAGGTTTTCCCACATCTCGTTTTCTGTGTACCGACGATCCATCAGTAGCGGATCTTTTTTCGCCTGTGTGAGATCGAATGCGGTGACTCGTGACCCAGATCGAATTTCCGTCGTTAGCGATGTTCGTGCTACCAGAGTCGGCATCCAGTGATAGCCAAAGATCGGTATGCCAGCTCTAGCGATATTTCGAACTGTGTAGACCATATTCTCAATCTGTCGATCCCGATCGGGTCCTCCTAGCATCACTTGATCGTAAAACTTTAGTGGCACGTTCTCCAGAGCTTCAAGAACTAACCCAGCATTTTCAACCCTTTGCCTGAGCTGAACCAGATCGTCGTACTCCCACCGTTCATCCCCCGGAACAATTCCAGCGTTTGCATACGATTGCAGCACCACGTGAGTAGCGCCCATTTGGGCAGCGAACTGAAGATCGTTTTCATCGACTTTCGCCTGTTGGTAGTCAATGGGATCGACGCCCATGTTGAACCCGATTTTCATAGCCACCTCGTTTGTTCGAAAAGATTGTGTGCCGCAATTAGCTGGGTAAGAATGAAGTCTAGCGTACGTATTAGAAAATCACTGAGTTGAACAATATTAAGATCGGCTCAATTTGGGTTGTGGGTGTAATTTCATTAGTTTGGAGGGGAGTCGTCATAACGGCTCTCATAATCATCACGGGGAGGGGTAGCTATCATAGGTATTCACGGCGCGTGTTACGCGTGTTGGGGTTAGACCACCGATATACCTGCTCCCTCGAATGCTCTCACTTTTCATGCAAGCCACCGAAGTAATCTTCTGCGAAAATATCCTGAACACAACGCACAATTTGGCTTGACCGAAAGCGATAACTTGCCTTACGTATCGGGAACTAAACCGCAATTTTCAGGTAACTAAATGGAAGAACAATTATCAATAACTCGTGAAAAAGGCGGCTGCTATGTGCTGCGTTCTAAAACAACAGTTGAGAGCAACTTAAGTGATACTTTTGCCTTTTTCGCAGATGCGGAGAATCTGAACCTAATAACGCCTACTTGGCTAAAGTTCACGATAGTCTCCGATACTCCCATCAAGATGTCCTCTGGGACCCAGATTGAGTACCGACTTAAAATTCATGGTTTTCCTGTGAAATGGAGGTCAGAAATTTCATTGTGGGACCCTCCGCATAGGTTTGTGGACACGCAAGTTAAAGGTCCGTACCTCATGTGGTCACACATGCACACCTTAGATATTTCTCCAGACGGTCACACTATCGTGAACGACTACGTGAAATACAAGGCCCCATTTGGAAGGCTTACAAACAGGCTGTTTGTAACACGAGATCTTCTAAAGATATTCAGGTATAGAAACGATGCGACTCAGAAAGCGCTGAGATTAGAATCCCAATCGAACAACCGAGTTACATAGGTCGAGTTCAGGTTGATCGGCTAACAGTCTATTCCGATAAATCTATTGTCCTAACAATGCTCAAACATCCCACAACGGTCAATATGTACAAATCACCACGGATACAGGATTGACCGGCATCGGCGATTTGACCATAAACACATCCCATGGAACAAATTCATATGAACTATTACAAACAAACAGATTCCAGCAATATTTCTCAAATACCCGCATACCACGAT
>JAPKCH010000093.1 GCA_026421185.1 Dehalococcoidia bacterium
TCGCCTGTGTAAATGAAACCGTTTGATTACCACCTACCGACTCAGCTACAAAATCTGCGCCAAGTCCGTTAGTAGCATCCAAGCAAGCTGATTCAAATGCGCCCGCTTCCGATCCCACGACGATATCCGCGCCCATCTTCTTCGCAGCTTCAGCCTGATGTGGGTAACGTGCAGATACGATCACTTTTCGTGCCCCATACGCCTTAGCAACTGCGATTGCAGATAGACCAATCGTTCCCGCACCAACAACACCAACTACATCGTCAGCCTGCATACGGCCGTAGCGAAAACCATGAACACTCACAGCCATTGGCTCTACGACACCGCCATCAATCCAGTCCATCGAGTCAGGTAATTTGAAAATTCCAGCCATTTTGCGAGTCATGTATTGAGCGAATCCTCCTCCAGTATCTGGAGCAAGATTCAAACAATGCTTCCACTGCCCATATCGGCAAAAGTGGCAACTCAAACACGCTCGACCAGCACCAATCATCTCAACAGCGACATGATCTCCAACTTTGAGATTGGTTTCACCTTTAGGAAGTTCGAGTATCTCCCCGGCAACCTCGTGACCAGAAGCCAACTCCTGCGCCTCTGTCCTATCACTCGTCATATGCAAGTCGGAACCGCAAATACCAGTTTGGCGAATACGAATCATCGCCGAACCTTCGTACATATCCGGCATAGGAACGTCCTGAACTATGTACTGGCCCGTTCCGTCATCTAGCGCTGCTCGCATCGTTTCTACCATCGATATCTCTCTTCCTGAAAATTCCACTACTGCGGCGAACTCAACATGAACGGCATCTTACCCCACTTAGATACAAACGAACGGGTATATCCTCTGTTAGCACAATGATTCGATTCACAGCTTATTTAGAGAACTCTCACATATGGACACCTACACTCAATTCCGCGGCGTTTATGCCATTCCGGTTACCCCGTTCAACCAAGATCTATCGATCGACTGGGAATCGCTCCGAAAGTGCATCGAATTCAGCGTCGAAAACGGAGCACACGGAATCGTTCTCCCAGTAAACGCCTCTGAAGGTCCATATCTCACCGACGCAGAACGAAAAGAAGTTCTCAAGACTGGAATCGAAGTCGTAAACGGCGCCGTTCCGGTAATTGCTGGCGTCAGCGGGGCATCCACAGCCGTATCTGTTGAACTAACCAAAAACGCCGCCGAATTAGGTGCCGATGCTGTAATGGCAATGCCACCAAATGGTGCTGCCGGACAGGTAGTTTGGGATCACTACGTAGCCATCGCCGAAATGGGACAACTTCCAGTTTGGATCCAGAACAACAAGCCACCAGCTGGTCCAGTAGTTCCAACACAGATGATTGTGAAACTTCTCAATGAAGTCGAACGCGTCGACTATGTAAAAGAAGAAAGCTACATGCCCGGTCAGATCATGACCGAACTTCAGGAAAAGGCTGGCGATGCAGTAAAAGGCCTCATGGGTGGAATGGGTGGTCGCTTCCTAGTCGACGAATATCGACGTGGATCCTGCGGAACAATGCCAGCAGGTCACATCACCGACGCCCACGTAAAACTGTGGGACGCCCTCGAGGCTGGAGGTATCGATTCCGATGGTCTGCAGATCGTTACAGAAGAAGCCCGCACGCTTTGGGAGCGAATGATTCCTTCACTAAACTTCGAGTTCATGTTCGGCGCAAATGCCTACAAAGCAGCCTACTTTCGACGTGGAATCATCAAGACTGACCTAACTCGAAATCCTGCGAATAAGTACCTCGACAAGATGGATTACGAAGAACTCGACACCATTCTCGACCGAATGGGAGATATGCTCAGTTGGAATAAGTAGATAATTTAGCGTCAGAGAACCAGCTCTATCGTGAGAGGGTCAAGCTACGCAAGGACCCGATAATGCAAGAAGACCTCCAAGATGACACTAGGGACGATCTTATGGATCACCTCAACGACATTGGTGTCATCTCTGTGCTTGCCGAACGCGACCGGGCTGAAGCAAAGGTCGGCAAAAGCAGGTCCCGTCGTTCGCTCGGGGCAATCGATATTGACGGCGCCACGATCTACTGGGCGAATATCATGAAGGAAGAACTCAGCAAGGATTCTTCGGAACGCTGGTGGGTCCATTTTGGAGTCCCTGACGAACATGCGATTCCAAAAGAACAGTCGGTCAGGATCAAAACTAAACGTACGAAATCGTTTCCAGCTTTTGGCAAAGTTGCTGAGGTTAAGTGGGAAGGTCAAGATCAAGGTCTTGGGCTAGTCAAAGCCCTCAGAGCAAATAACGTCATCAGCCAGACAGCAACCGATCTTGGCAACATTGAAGTACGAAGTCTGCACGACGATTTCCATGGCTGGTCAATCCAATTCGATCGTAAAATTGAACCAACCATCGACCATTGGGAAGCCCTCGAAGAACTCGCCGAAATCCTTCTAAGTTCAACTCGACGTTTCTAGGTTCTGGAATTCGCTGACAATCTTGATTTGAGGCGTATTTAAACAGCCACTTACGTTGGTATAGAGTGCATCTCTCGCACGGTACAAAGATCATGCAATGACCGAACAAGCAGATGAATACGCGCTGCCGAACGATAACTTCGGGTACCGAATCTACCAAGATCGACATGATGTGAACTATGAAATTCTAGTAGATCTCACTAATATGCCGAATCGGATTATCACGTGGTGGCGGCTACGAAATAATCGTGAGCTACCCTCTTAGGGGTTAGTTCAGTCAGTTCGCCTTCGCCAAACGAGCACCATAACGACTATCGGAAACAGCACGATGATTGAGCCCAGGATCAGCACCATCGAACCAGAATCAACTCCCAGCATGTGATTCATCTTCGTGCTCAACCACTCCCAAAGGGTCGGATCAATCGGCTCCGAGTGATGAGCAAGCGGTAGAGACAATCCGGCCATCTACGACCTGCCTTGCAAGCTCGAATCGTCGGTGACCAAATCCACCGACGCTCCCACTGGCACCCGCACGTAGCGGACCGAATTCTTCTTCTCACGAATCGACAATGAAACGATTCCCGCTCCCACCAAAGTCAATGCACCGATCGCAAACGGAACATCGTACGAACCCCACGCCGTAAACGCCCAACCGAACAACATCACCGCAGCCGCCCCGCCAAGCTGATGCGCCATATTGGCGAAGCCGAAAAGCGTGCCAAGATTTCGAACTCCATATACATCTGCTGTCAACGAAGCAGTCAAAGGCACAGTAGCCAACCACGACATTCCGCCGATAACCGCAAACGCCCATATTGCTGAAGGCCCAGGTAGAACAATCAGTGAGATAAACGCCAACGCACGAATCAGATATACCGCCCCAAGCAGGTTCTTTCTCTGCCACCGATCCGAAAGAAGTCCTACGACCAAAACTCCACAAGCGTTGATTCCGCTCAGCACTCCAAATGCCAGCGCCGCAGTTCCGGTGGAAATATCCTCGCTAATCGCCCATCGAACGAAATGGACTGAGATCGAAGCAGTAGTAATTCCGCAAACAAAGTATGCGATAGACAACTGCCATATCGGTTTCGAACTAAGCGAATCACGCCACTTTTCAACAAACTTGGGGCCGACAGCGCGAACAACAATTTCGGTTTCACCCGACTCCGACGGAATCTCTCCGTCGATCCGCAGTCCCATGTCCTCAGGATTACTCCGAACCACAATAAGCAGCAGCGGAACCCCAAGCGCCAACGCCAATCCGCCCACCAGCCAATACGCCGTTTGCCAACTGAATTCCATCAAAACATAGCTCAAAAATGGAACGACGATTAGCCCGCCAACAGAACCACCAGCGATCAAAACTGCCATCGCCATTCCACGTTTTTTCTCGAACCAGCGAGCAATAATCACACCAGTCGTGGCCGGAGATATGCCACCCGAGGCAAATGAAATAACGAATCCGTAGAGAGCGATAAGCCCATAGATGTTCGTGACGTACGAAACACTGATAGTCGCAATCGCCATGATCAACAGCGAGATCACAACAACTCGCCTGCCGCCATACACATCGGTAAGCCTGCCAACGAACGGCTGTGACACACCGTTCACAAGCCAACCAACCGAAGCAGCAACCGAAACAGTGGCAGTCGATATGCCCCAATCCTGCTCCCACGTTTTTACGAATACACCAAAACCTTGACGTGATCCTATTGCGAGAAAAGTCGCGAAGAACAGCGCTGCTATTACGTACCAGCCGTAGTAAATACCTTGTTTTTTAGGAGAACCGCTCACGTCAGCCCGGTCGCTACTCATCCAACTCTCGAATCTTTGTCGCCCACTCTTGACGTTCTTTAATACGCCCCGCCTCGTAACCAGCACGCATGCCCTTTCGGTAAACAAACGAAGCAACAACGAGTGACAGAACGAGTACAAACAGGAACTGCATATAAAAACCTACTTAGCCAGTCGGCTAATCAACCCGCAATATCTCAACCGAGTCGCGGTTAATGATGCCTTCGATGGCCTCAGAAGGAATATCAGGAAGGTGGTGATCCTTCGCAAACTTCGTCAGCCCACGCAGGTGATCAATGCTGTCCTGCGGACGTGTCACTGGCCAGTCAGATGCAAACAAAATCTTATCCGTCACACCCCATT